>NZ_JAKUFR010000101.1:0-16038 GCF_022663555.1 Bacillus cereus group sp. BfR-BA-01381 | reverse complement strand
AATCTGGATAAAGGTTCGATGTTTTCTAATTCATTTTTAGCAAGATCTAACTCTACTAATTTTTTCATTGATGTAATATGTTCAATATTAGTAAGTCCATTGTTACTTAAAGATAATTTCTTTACATTTTTCAATTGCTCAATCCCAGCAAGATTATCATTACTAATTTGATTATTTGCTACAGTCAAAGTCCTTAAAGATTTCACTGTAAATAATGGTGTAATATCTTTTATATGATTACTATTTACATCTAATATTTTTACATTTTTCATTTTACTCAAAGGATTTAAATCAGAAATTTTATTATTTCTTAAAAGTAAAGTCTCAATATGCTCTAATTCAGCCAAAGGCCCAATATCTTCGAGTTCGCTATAAGTTATACTGACTGACTTCAGTTGTCTCAACTTCGAGATAAATTGTATATTTTCTAACTTAACTTCTTCCAACGTTAAGCTTTCTAAGTTCGTCATATATTCTAAGCCACTTATATCTTTTATTCCTTTACTTTTTGCCTCAACTACGATTAAAGATTTCACTTGTAATAAATCTTCTTTAGTTATTGGATCATTTAAATTTTCTCTACCTAAGTTATATTTATTAATATGCCTTTGTAATTGTTTATCTAATATTACATTTGCATTTTCATCTTGTTTTTCTGATTTATCCTCTTTATTTCCCTTTTGTTCTTCAGGAACATTATTTTCTAAATTTAATGTATTTACTTCAAACTGTACTTGATACTTATTGTCATAAAACATTGTCGGAATATAAATATGCATTTGCATGTTATATCTTTTTCCTAATTCTCCAACTTCAAATTGAATCACTTTCGTTCCATTTTTCTTTTTATCTTCTGATATTACTTTCACATCATGAAACACACCAGGAGTATGAATACCCTCTGTTTTCAAGTATTGAAAGAAATCACTATCACTTAACGTTGCCGTTACAATTTTCTTGCCATTCTCAATCGTTAATTTTGGATCCTTTATGTAAACAGCTGCCATTGACTCTTCATTCGTTTTATCTTTATAAGCTTTAATAACAGCATCATATGTACCATCTTCTAAAACATGTCCAGCCTTATTTGCCTCAATTGCCGCTGCTGCTAAAGCAGGTGTTGAATACACAGCGAATGGAAGTGATAACGCCGCCGCTATAACCATTGCATTTATACGCTTTCTTCTGTTTTTCTTCAACTTTACATCTCCTCCAAAATATATAATTCAAAATGTAATCATTTCTCGAATAAGTGATAATGATTTTCATTATCATTGTCAACTAAAAAAATAAAAAGTTTACAAAAAAATAACCCCTTAAAAAGGGGTTATGCCATTTTCTCTCCTGATTCTTCTCTAAAAAAGCTCTTCATCGCATGGAATACATCTGCTTTTTGCTTTAAAATATAATATCTGAAATTCTCGTCTTTAATATTTTTATAGGCCGACATGAGAGTACTATGGCGGTTGTACTGATTCACTTCCCCATACCCAAACATATTACACTTCTTCATTAATTCTTCAACAAGTTTTACACATCTAGCATTATCTGATGTTAAATTATCACCGTCTGAAAAATGGAATGGATAAATATTATAGCGGTCTGGTGAGTATTTATTATCAATTAGCTCGAGTGCTTTTTTGTATACAGAAGAACAAATTGTTCCGCCACTTTCTCCTTTTGAGAAAAACTCTTCCTCTGGAACTACTTTTGCCTCCGTATGATGGGCAATAAATTCAATATCTACTGTTTCATACTTTGTACGTAGAAATCTCGTCATCCAGAAAAAGAAGCTCCGCGCCATATATTTCTCCCATATTCCCATCGATCCACTCGTATCCATCATCGCTAATACAACAGCTTTTGAATCTGGCTTTAACACTTCATTCCAAGTACGAAACTTTAAGTCTTCTTGGTGAATCGGATGAAAAGATGCTTTACCACGCATCGCATTTCGTTTATATGCGGATATCATCGTTCTTTTCTTATCAATGTTGCCCCATAATCCTGTTTTTCTAATGTCATTAAATTCAACATGCTCAATTCGGTTTTCATCCATTTCTTTTCTCTTTAAATTAGGCAGCTCTAACTCTTTGAAAAATGCTTGCTCTAATTCTAAAATAGAGACTTCAGCTTCATAATAATCTTCTCCAGCCGCATCCCCTGCTCCTTGCCCTTTTCCTGGTCCTTTTTGCTTTTGACCACCTGATCCATCTCTCGCAACGACATCACCAACTTTGCTGTCACCATTTCCTTGCCCAACGTGTTTGTTTTTATCATAATTGTACCTAATCTTATATTCATCTAAAGAACGAATCGGTATTTTTACAACATCCTTACCATTAGACATAACAATGCTTTCTTCTGTTACAAGATCGGGTAAATTATTCTTAATTGCCTCTTGTACTTTCTCTTGATGGCGTTGTTGGTCGTCATATCCTTTGCGATGGAGGGACCAGTTTTCCTGTGAAATCGTATAATTTGGTTGGTTTTCTTCACCCATTTCTTTCCCTCCTTACTGTAATTGTCTTCCTATATGAACAGCAAGCTAGAAATTTTGTTTTATACTGTGCCAGCTAGAATGAAAGGTAACTGCCCATCAAAAATCATCCCATAAACATATATAACGTTATTCATATAATACTCCGAGCATCCTAAACAAAATTTTGCCACTCACATACTAGAAAAGAATCATTCAGCCTTTGATAAGAAAGAAACACAATGCATAGTTGCACACATTTACACTTTGCAACATATTGTATTGTGTTGGCTTTTTTCGTATGAATGGTTGGTTACTCTATCATATGCATATTGTAAAAATAATTGACAATAAATTCATGAAATTGCATCTTAATTTATTATATTTGGACAAGGTATGACACTTTGCACATATGAATGGATAATAAAACGCTGTCCCGCAAAATACAAGAGACAGCGTTTTGTTATCAAACTATCGGTTTAGCAGGCTACCTACATAGCGTAATAATTCATTCGCAGATGAAGAATTATAGCCGTGCTCATCAATTAAGCGTGCAACAACATCATTAATTTTCTTAAGCTGATTTTCGTCTGGTGTTTTCGTTGATGTTGTAATTTTCACTATATCTTTTAAATCAGCAAATAGTTTTTTCTGAATCGCTTCGCGAAGGCGCTCATGTGAGTTATAATCAAAGCGTTTTCCTTTACGCGCATAAGCAGAAATGCGAATTAAAATTTCTTCACGGAATGCTTTCTTTGCATTTTCTGAAATTCCAATTTGCTCCTCAATTGAACGCATTAGCTTTTCATCTGGACTCATTTCTTCACCTGTTAATGGGTCACGTAATTTTGATTTATTGCAATATGCTTCAACGTTATCTAAGTAATTATCCATAAGTGTCTTCGCTGATTCTTCATATGAATACACAAATGCTTTTTGTACTTCTTTCTTCGCAATTTCATCATATTCTTTTCTTGCTAATGAGATGAAATTCATATAACGCTCTCGATCTTCATTACTAATTGACGGATGCTGATCCAACCCGTCTTTTAGCGATCTAAGTACATCTAATGCGTTAATAGATGGTACCTCTTTTCGAATAATTGTAGAAGAAATTCGGTTAATCACATAACGAGGATCAATACCGCTCATGCCCTCATCTTGATATTCACGTTGCAGCTCTTCTACATCAATCGCATTATAACCTTCTACTGTTTCTCCATCATATAAACGCATCTTTTTAATTAAATCAATATCCGGACGCTTCGGATCTTTTAAACGAGTTAAAATTGTAAACATTGCTGCAACGCGAAGTGTGTGTGGCGCAATGTGAACATTGGACACATCACTTTCACGAATCATTTTTTCATAAATATGTTCTTCTTCACTCACTCGTAAATTATATGGAACTGGCATTACAATAATTCTTGAGTGTAATGCTTCATTTTTCTTATTTGCTATGAAAGAGCGATACTCCGTTTCATTCGTATGCGCTACAATTAATTCATCTGCTGAAATAAGCGCAAATCTTCCCGCTTTGAAATTCCCTTCTTGCGTAAGCGATAATAAATGCCATAAAAACTTCTCGTCGCATTTTAACATCTCTTGGAATTCCATCATCCCACGGTTTGCCTTATTTAATTCCCCATCGAAGCGATACGCTCGTGGATCTGATTCTGAACCATATTCTGCGATTGTAGAAAAGTCCAGGCTACCTGTTAAATCGGCAATATCTTGTGATTTAGGATCAGACGGGCTAAATGTACCAATCCCTGTACGGCGATCTTCCGAGAAGAAAATACGCTCTACAACTACATCCTCAATTCTCGAACCATATTCTTGTTCTAGACGCATAACGTTGAGTGGTGATAAATTACCTTCAATTCTAACCCCATACTCATCAAAGAAATCATCTCGTAAATGATGCGGAATTAAATGAAGTGGATCCTCATGCATTGGGCATCCTTTAATTGCAAAAATTGCTCCTCGATCTGTTCGTGAATATGTTTCTAATCCTCGTTTCAACATCGTAACTAATGTTGATTTCCCTCCACTAACAGGACCCATTAATAATAAAATACGTTTTCTAACATCTAATCGTTTTGCAGACGGATGAAAATATTCCTCTACAAGACGTTCTAAAGCATCCTCTAACCCAAATAGCTGATTACTAAAGAAGTTATACTTTCTTCTACCATCAACTTCTTCAATTCCAGCATCTTTTATCATATTGTAAATGCGAGAGTGTGCTGTTTGAGCCACCCATGGTCTTTCCTTCACAAGCTCCAAATACTCCGCAAACGTACCTTCCCATTGTAAGCGTTCTTCTGCTTCTCGATGCTGTTCAATTTTTTTTAGAATATCCATTATAGCTCCTCCCCCATCTCCTTGTTCAATCGGATTATTATAAAAGGTATGCTAGGATGTCCTTAAACATTCTTTAAATCAAAATGAAATATACAGTAGTGCTATAAAATTCTCTCCAAAATTCAAAGAAAATTCTGTATAATATAGGTATTAAAGTTTTTACACCTCTATTCATTTTAAATAAATTCTTTTCTTCCAAGAACATTACATACATTTCGATTCATATTTCAGATTCGTAAACTGAAAAATAGGAGGGATATTAGTATGAAATTATTATTAATTTTAGGTGTATCACTCACATTTCTTACAGCTATTTTTACATCTGGTTACAATGATAAACCCGGTACACATAAAAAGTGATGTGCTTCTTAGCACATCACTTTTTTTTATCAATTATTTATCCCGCTTTAACGGGCAGTAAGACCCCTGCCTCAAAATTCAGCGAAAGCAAAGAAATTAGATGGGGGTCGGGCTGCTCTCATTCAAGTCCGATTGGTGAGGGCTGATAATCAGTGGGGGATGAAGAACCCCCCCACTGATTAAAGTTCCACTTTATAATACACATTTTCCACATCATATTTTGATAAAGGGCGGCTATAATAATAACCTTGTACGAACTTCACATTCTTTTCCTTCAAAAATTGTATTTGTTCCGCTTTTTCTACCCCTTCTGCAATTACATTCAATTCCAAAGTATGAGCCAAATGAATAATTGCAGCCGTAATATTCGTATCGCGTTCATCTACATGTATACCTTCCATAAAAGAACGATCAATTTTCAAAGTATCAATTGGATACGTTTTTAAATAACTTAAAGATGAATATCCTGTACCAAAATCATCTAAATGAATCTTTAAATTTTGTTCTTTTAATTGTAGCAATACTCTTTTCGATATATCTTTATGTATAAGGGCTCCTTCTGTAACCTCTATCGCTAATAAATGAGCTGGTACATTGTACTTATGTAAAGCTCGTGTAATCATCTCTATTAATGTAATAGAGCGAAAATGCCTGGCTGAAATATTAACTGCAATTGGGACAACTTCATATCCTTTATTTAACCATTCACGTATTTGCCGACACACTTCATTTACTACCCATTCATCAAGCTTAATAATAAACCCTGTTCTTTCTGCTAGCGGAATAAATTGATTTGGAGAGACAAATCCTAATTCTTTATTCTCCCACCTTATTAAAGCCTCCATACTAGCTATTTTTTTCGTTTCAATATTAATTTGCGGCTGATAATATAAGAAGAATTCATTTTTTTCTATAGCACGATGTAATTGGTTTTCTATTATAAATCTTTGTTCACGCTCACAATCTAACCCACTGCAATAAAAATAATAATGCCCTTTTCCTTTTTCTTTCGCTTTTTCCAAAGCAGCATCAACTCTTTGGAATAATATTTTTTCATCTTCTCCATCTGTTGGAGCCATTACAATTCCGATTGACGCACTTAAATATACGTCCTCTTCTTCGATTACAAAATGTTCACTAATCCTTTTCAGTATGTTTTTTGCAACTCCCTCTACACGTTCTTTCGTTATATTTTCTATTAACATAACAAATTGATCATCGTGTTCTCTAAATAAGTGCATACCGCTTATTTGGATACTGCTTAAACATTCTGTCACTTTTTGTAATACTTTATCTCCTTCTTTATGACCAAAAGTATCATTAATAAGGTGAAATTCATCTAAATCTATAAAGATAAACGCAAAATCTATCTTCTCATTTAAAAAATCATTTAACTTATTTGCACATGAAATTCTATTCATTAATCCTGTTAACTGGTCATAATAAGCTAAATATTCCGTTCTCATCTCGTTTAATACTTGCCTTGTAACATCCCTCGTAACAATATAAACCCCAACAATTTCACCGTTCACAATAATCGGAATAGTTCTCAGAGAAATATAGAGCTCGTACCCTTCTTTATGAACATATTTCTTTGAAACAATTTGCTTTGCTTTTCCTTGCATGGATCCTTTAAATATAATTTGAAAATCTTTTTCATATTCTTTATTAATAAATTCAAAGATAAATTTATTATTTAATTCTTCATATCGATATCCAAATATTTCATACGTTGCTGGATTCGCGTATGTAATTCTACCTATAGAATCTATAGATATAATGGAGTCATTATTATATTCTAGTAATGACTTAAATAACATTTGTTTTTCCTCTATTTCAATCTTCTCCTCAATTTGAGCTGTAATATCCCTCGTAATACAAATAATAAACTGACATACTCCTTCTTCATCAAATACAGGATTAAGTGAAGATTCATAATGTAAATTACCAGTTGGTAAACTAACTACATCACAAAAGGTATGTGCTTTTGCTTCGCTCGCTACTTTTGCATATTGCACTTGCAATATTTCCGCCGTATCTTTCGGCAATACTTCAGAAAACGTTTTTCCATAACATTCTTCGCTTAGCTTTGCATAATCCATACCTATCTTATTTACATAAATATATGTAAAGCTTTCATCATCCATAACTTTCACAATAAATACTAAATCTTGAATAGCATGTAATAATCCTCTTCTTATTAAATCCATATCTATCATACTTAAAAAGGTATTTTGATTACGATATTGTTCCTTCATATTTATCTCAACCTGTCTGATCTATTTTTATTCATATATCACCATTCTATATGACTATGTACCCTTTTTTAAATGTATGATTCCATATTTATTTTTATTTTAAAAAAAAAAGCCGCCATATGGCGACTTTTAATAAACAATTTCTAAATCTAATCCTGGATAATTTTGTTGACGGAACGCTTCATAAATTAAAATAGCTGCTGTATTTGATAAATTTAATGAACGCACTTTATCAGTCATTGGAATACGTAAACAATGATCGAAATTTTCTTCGATTACATTAGCTGGTAAGCCGTTCGTTTCTCTTCCAAATACAAAGTAGTAATCCTTCTCACGTTTACTATAATCAAACGCTGTATGAGCTTTCTCGCCATACTTTGTTAAATAGAAGAACTCACCGTCTTTATTTTTCTCATAAAACTCTTCAATTGAATCATAATACGTAATTTTCACGTGCTGCCAATAATCTAATCCTGCACGCTTTAGCATTTTATCATCCGTTGAAAATCCAAGCGGTCTAATCAAATGTAATTCTGTTCCAGTTGCTGCACAAGTACGAGCAATATTTCCTGTATTTGCTGGAATTTCTGGTTGATATAAAACAACATGTACTCCCACGCGATATTCACCTCTGTTTTTTGTCTACTACGTATTATACCACTTGAGCGAAAAATCTCTACCCATTAATAATATGAAAGAATTTATATTTCATTTGTGGTGTATATTTACTAGAATCTTCATAGTTCCAATAACGCCGACGGCTATTCGCTGAATGTGCATTTACAAGCGGCATACCATCTGCGTCTTTTGCTACTACAATCGTCGTATGATTCCACCTACCATCATCCTCGAAATCATAAGCGATGACATCACCAAGAATAAGATCCTCTGGCCTTTCTACAGCTTCAGCTCGAAGTCCTGATGTAGCACCTGACAAATACCAATAAAAAGAGTGTGCAACAGCCCAGCTCCAACTCCACTGATTCTCCCTTTGCCACCATCCTTTGCGAATATTAGGATATCCATTCATTGGTACTTCTCCAGTATGAAGACATTGAGAAATAAAATTCGTACAGTTATCAGGGAAATTACGATATACAGGGTTTCGATCATCCCACCAACGTTCTGCATATTTAACTGCCTCTAAACGGTTATACTGATAGGAGCCATACTTCTCTTTTGTAACTTCCCTTTCTAATGGCTCACTCATTCTAACTACCTCTGGCACTTCAATAGCATAATCACCTATTATCCGGCTACTATTTAAACAAACTCTTCGTTTTAATTGTTCCTCTTCAATATAAAATAATTCTTTATGCTTAATTAAATATTTAAAATGTATTTGATAATCAATTTCTTGATGATTGCTATTATTTAATTGCCTCATAAAAGAAACGTCCGCAGTTGCTTTTACTATCTCTGCATTACGCTTTTGAAATAATTGTTTCTTTCTCTTTGCTATTTGTAATAAATCTTCAGCAATACCATCTACATTTGTTCGTTTCTCTGTTATATATGCTAAAAAGTGTTGGACTTGCTTTTCAATATTTATTTTTACAACCATTTCGTCTCCCTCCCATATTACAATATGAAAAAGGGAGATATTATCTACTCTTTTTTCTGCGCTAACAATTCAAGTCCGCGATTCATTTCATGAAGAACCTCTTCGTCTTTCTCACGTTGCATCGCTTTTTCAATAGCTTCGCCCACGCCGTCTCCACCAATTTTCCCAAGCGCCCACGCTGCTGTTCCGCGAAGTACTGGTCTTGGATCGTCTTTCATAACATCAATTAAATCTGGAATTGCTGATGCCTCTTTAAAATGCGCAAGTGCCAAAATTGCATTTCGTTGCAACGGTTTTTTACCTCTCCATGAACCAGACATAATTCCATATTTCTCTTTAAAATCACGATTGCTAATTGTTAAAAGTGGTGTTAATAACGGCTTAACTAACTCAGGATTTGGTTCCATCTCAGGGTGATTATGAAAATCCATTCCTTTATTTTTCGGACAAACTGTCTGACACGTATCACATCCATAAATACGATTACCTATTTTGTCGCGATACTCTTCCGGTAGAAATCCTTTCGTCTGTGTTAAAAATGCTATGCACTTCTTCGAATCTAACTGTCCTCCTTGTATTAAAGCACCTGTAGGACAAATATCAATACACTTTGTACAGTTCCCGCATTGATCTTCTATCGGCTGATCTGGTGGGAATGGAACGTTTGTAATCATTTCTCCTAAATATACATACGAACCAAATTCAGGTGTAATAATAGAGCAGTTCTTACCGCTCCATCCAATACCAGCACGCTCTGAAACAGCTCGATCACTTAATTCACCCGTATCAACCATTGACTTAACTTCTATATCGGGAAGTTTTTCGATTAAATATGCTTCTAATTTCTGCAAACGATCTCGTAAAACTAAATGATAATCTTGTCCCCAAGAAGCACGACAAAAAATCCCACGGCGTTCTCCACGCTTACTTAATGGTGCATTTTTTAATTTTGAAGGATACGCTAATGCAATCGCAATAATTGATTTTGCACCAGGTAATAGAAGCTGTGGGTTCGTTCTCTTTTCTATATCAGGCTCTTCAAATCCAGATTGATAATTTAATTGTTGCTGCTGGATTAACCGCTGCTTTAATTCTTCAAATGGTGAAGCACTAGCAAAGCCTATTTTATCTATACCAATCGTTTTACTATACGCAATGACATCTTGCTTTAATTGTTCAAAATCCATTCCTAATCGCCTCCTCAGATGAATCCATCCTTTATGTAACGATCTATTGGTTAGCAATTCACTTTTGGAATACTATTCTTTACTTCTATTTTCGCATAAAATAATGTTTTCCAAACATTAAAAAACGCAATGCCTCGTTTATCTCGGAAACGAAACACTGCGTTGATCACAATTTATAGAAAAACATTTAATAAAATTTGGAGCGGGTGAAGAGAATCGAACTCTCGACCAGAGCTTGGAAGGCTCTTGTTTTACCACTAAACTACACCCGCAAATATGAAATACATATAAGATATTAGAATAACTTATGTAAAGTAGTATAGCATGTAAAAAAAGCGGAAGCAAGAATTTTATCGAAAAAAGTCGAAAAAGTGATGAGTAGCTCATCACTTTTTCAATTCTTTATCAATCGCCTTCTTCATACTATCGAAATCAGGGTTTGCAAGATTTCCGTTTATATATACTGAAGGAGCACCTTGAACTTTTAATTTTTGAGCACGATCTGAATCTTTACGTACTTTTTCTTTTATTTCTTTACTGTGTAAATCTTTCTTAAATTGATCTACATCAACTTTCGGAAGCTTCTCTTTCACAATGTTAAGAAGTAATTCTTCTGTAATCCATTCTTCCGTATCTTTCTTTTGACTTTGATAAATCTCATCATAGAAAGTCCAGAATGAATCTTTATCTTGTTTATAAATTGCTTCACCAGCTGCTGCACCTAAATCAGAGTCTTTCCCAATAAACGGAAAATTAATAAAGTATAACTGCACTTTACCTTTATCAATATACTCTTCTTTTAATCGTGGCAATACTGTTACATCCCAAGTACGACAAGCAGGACATTTGAAGTCTCCAAATTCAACTACCTTAACCGGAGCATCATCTTTCCCTAAAGATTGTTGTGTGGAATAAGCAAACATCTCATTCCCTTTATCTTTTTTGTCATTTATGATGCTATACGCAATCGTTCCGATCACAATCAATACTGCAATGGAAAAAACTATACCAAGAGCCATGAGTTTGTTCGATGATTTCATATACATTCCTCTTTAATTTCATATTCTGTATACAGCATTGTACACAATACACATAATATCAACACTTATATACGTCACGCAATGAACACGCTCACATAAATTACAAAAACACAATAATTGTGACGATATTGTGTCACAATTTGTCACAATTTATTCAAAAAAAGAAGCTCCAATGTAGGAACTTCCTTTAGCTTACTGCTTTTTCACGAGCACTATTTAACATTGACTGCTCTGTTTTTATATCATGACGAATGACTAACTTCTCACTAACTGCTTGCACATACTCATCATGATTGATATAGCCTTCTTTCTCCATCAATCTCAAAACGACATTTCGTCTCTCTACGGCCTTATCATAATTTTGTGCCGGTGAGTAATAAGCAGGTGCCTTTACTACAGCAGCCATCATTGCACTTTCAGCCAATGTTAATTGGCTCACCTTTTTACCGAAGTATAGGTTTGCTGCTTTTTCAATTCCCCATGCTCCTTCTCCGTAATAAATATTACTTACATATAATTTTAAAATTTCATCCTTTGTAAATGTACGTTCAATTTTTTTTGTATAAAAAATTTCTTTCCACTTGCGAGAAAATGTACGTTCATTCGTTAAAAAAGCATTTTTTGATAACTGTTGTGTAATTGTACTACCGCCTTGCACAACACCACCAGCTTTTATATTCTCAACAGACGCTCTGATAATCGCTATATAATCTAAACCGTTATGATGATAAAACCTTTTATCTTCTGTCGCAATAAATGCATGTGTTAATGATTCTGGCACCTCTAACTTAGCCGGTACATGTAATTTACTAATATCACTTTTCTCGATCATTACATTTCCAATGAATAATAACGCGAAACTTAACAATAATAATAAAATAATGGCTTTATAAAAAAACTTAGTCATTGGATTTAATGCAACTTTTTGATGATAGTTCACCCTAGATAATACTCGTTCTTTCATCTTAAACACCTCTTTTCCACACAGCGTATAATTCTTACTTTAAGAATACCTTGTTGTAAAAAAATATCCCATCGATTTCTCTTACACATACCTTACATCATTGTAAGGTATAAATTGAAACTTTAATCAGACCACAACAATCTGGCTAGCCGACAAATAGCGGGATAAAAAAGTATTGTATCACAGTCCTTTTTTATCTACTATTCATCTGAAATATTGAATATAGATTATGCTAAATCAATAGCAGATTAACTCTTAAGGCTATTATACTTTCTCTATTAAAGCACCCTATTTTCATTATATCATCTACAAATATATATAATTTTGAGTATCTAGTAATCTAAATGTACATAATATATCATATATTATACAGAACAAACGTTCTTTAAATCAATACTAACGCTATTATTATTTTGACCTTTTTCTTAAACAATATACAAAAAAGAGTAGTGATTTGATTGTGTCTCAAATCGACTACTCTTTTCTTTACAATCTTCCTATTAAGTTATACGGCTGCACTTCCCACGTTTCATACGGAATAAAATGTGTTGCTCTCATCGCATCAAGCGTTCTGGATTTCATATGAGGACGCGTTATATACTCATTTATGTTCTCTTCGTTTAAAGCCACAAATTTAGCCTCTTGTATTTCTTCAGGTTGAATTTTTATTTCACCGCTCACATATGCCACTTTAAAAACAACAGCTAGAATGTTCATGGAAGCATTGTAATAAACTCCTGTAATACCGATAGGCTTCACCGTTAATCCTGTTTCCTCCTTTATTTCCCTACAAACTGCTTGATCAAGCGCTTCTCCTTCTTCCACCTGTCCTCCAGGCAACTCCCACGTATCCGATCGCCAATGTACTTTAGCTAGTAACACTTCATCTTTTTTATTTGTTAAATAACCTGCTACAGCAACGATATGCTTTGGTGTTTTATGCTCCATATTAAGCCTCCTAGCAATAATGAATATTTCATATATCCCTATAAGCATATTCCCTATCTACAACAAAATACCTTTACTCATTCATCACCTTAATGAAATTCATAAAAAGAAGCCCCTATCCGTTAAACGAAAAGGGGCTTCTATCGTATTATTCACCTAAGTCTACGTTGTGGTAAACTTGTTGCACATCTTCTAAATCTTCTAATGCATCAACCATTTTTTCAAATTGTGCTTGTGCATCTTCAGGAAGTGTTACATCGTTTTGTGCAAGCATTGTTAATTCAGCAACTGTAAATTCTTCAACGCCAGCATCTTTAAGAGCAGATTGTACTGCGTGGAATTGATCTGGTTCAGCATACACGATAACAGCATCTTCTTCTTCAAGAATGTCACGTGCATCCACATCTGCTTCCATTAAAATCTCAAGAACTTCATCTGATGTTTTCCCTTCAAGACCGATAACAGCTGTTGCATCAAACATGTAAGCTACAGAACCGTTTACACCCATGTTACCACTGTTTTTGCTAAATGCAGCTCGTACATCTGCAGCAGTACGGTTTACGTTGTTTGTAAGTGTATCTACAATTACCATAGCTCCATTTGGTCCGAATCCTTCATAACGAAGTTCGTCATAATTTTCTTCTGAACCACCTTTTGCTTTTTCAACTGCACGATCAATAATTGTTCTTGGTACGTTATATGTTTTCGCACGTTCTAATACAACTCTAAGCGCTTGGTTTGATTCTGGATCTGGCTCGCCTTGTTTTGCCGCCACATAAATTTCACGTCCAAATTTCGCGTATATACGGCTTGTATTTGCATCTTTTGATGCTTTTTTATCTTTAATATTATTCCATTTACGACCCATACTTTCCACTCTCTTTCCCGTTTTAAATCTACATAAAAATATTAATATGAAATATAATGTGTGTTCAACACATTTTTAAAAGAAATATAAAAAGTTCATTTTTGATTCATATTACAGACATAATATAAATCACTATCATTTTGTTCTTTCAACAAGTTATATTATACATGAATTCCTACATTTATCACGAATTTTAGAATCACATAACATAATTTAGCAAAAAAAATCCTACCATTTCACCAACACACTATTTATGCTTATTTTGTAGTGTGATGAAAATATAAAAAGACTCTACACATTTGGTGTAGAGTCTTTTTATTACGCCGTTCGTGATACCGATGGTCGGGGTCGAACCGACACTCCCGAAGGAACACGATTTTGAGTCGTGCGCGTCTGCCAATTCCGCCACATCGGCACAAAAGAAAAGGCGGCAACCGGATTTGAACCGGTGATAAAGGTTTTGCAGACCTCTGCCTTACCACTTGGCTATGCCGCCATATAAAATTTTACTGGAGCGGAAGACGGGATTCGAACCCGCGACCCCAACCTTGGCAAGGTTGTATTCTACCACTGAACTACTTCCGCAAAAATGGCTGGGCTAGCTGGATTCGAACCAGCGCATGACGGAGTCAAAGTCCGTTGCCTTACCGCTTGGCTATAGCCCATCGAATTCTTACTTAATTATATGTAAGTATCCATTAGATTATTTATAATTTTTAAAATAAAAATGGGGCGACTGATGGGAATCGAACCCACGAATGCCGGAGCCACAATCCGGTGCGTTAACCACTTCGCCACAACCGCCATGTTGTGTAAATATATTTGGCAGGGGCAGTAGGAATCGAACCCACACTGGAGGTTTTGGAGACCTCAGTTCTACCTTTAAACTATGCCCCTATGTAAATGGTGGAGGGGGGCAGATTCGAACTGCCGAACCCGAAGGAGCGGATTTACAGTCCGCCGCGTTTAGCCACTTCGCTACCCCTCCGAAACTTACATGGTGCCGGCTAGAGGACTTGAACCCCCAACCTACTGATTACAAGTCAGTTGCTCTACCAATTGAGCTAAGCCGGCGTATATGATTAAGATAAATGGTGGCTCGGGACGGAATCGAACCGCCGACACGAGGATTTTCAGTCCTCTGCTCTACCGACTGAGCTACCGAGCCTTATTAAAATGGCGGTCCCGACCGGGGTCGAACCGGCGATCTCCTGCGTGACAGGCAGGCATGTTAACCACTACACCACGGGACCATTTGGTTGCGGGGACAGGATTTGAACCTGCGACCTTCGGGTTATGAGCCCGACGAGCTACCGTGCTGCTCCACCCCGCGATAATACTATTCATATAATTTATATGGTGGAGGATGACGGGATCGAACCGCCGACCCCCTGCTTGTAAGGCAGGTGCTCTCCCAGCTGAGCTAATCCTCCAAAGTGGTGACCCGTACGGGATTCGAACCCGTGTTACCGCCGTGAAAGGGCGGTGTCTTAACCACTTGACCAACGGGCCAAATATTATAAATCCTATGGCGGAGAGCAAGGGATTCGAACCCTTGATACGCTTGTGACGTATACACGATTTCCAATCGTGCTCCTTCGGCCAACTCGGACAGCTCTCCAATGGCTCCGCAGGTAGGAATCGAACCTACGACCGATCGGTTAACAGCCGATAGCTCTACCGCTGAGCTACTGCGGAATAATATTGCCTGGCAACGTCCTACTCTCACAGGGACAAGGTCCCAACTACCATCGGCGCTAGAGAGCTTAACTTCCGTGTTCGGTATGGGAACGGGTGTGACCTCTCTGCCATCATTACCAGACATTATTCTTTTGAGACAATCATTATTATAACTTATTCACTTTAAAAGTCAACAAGTTTTTTATGTTCTCTCAAAACTAGATAACATTTGCTACATATTATATGGTTAAGTCCTCGATCTATTAGTATTCGTCAGCTCCACATGTCACCATGCTTCCACCTCGAACCTATCAACCTGATCA
>NZ_JAKUFR010000100.1:0-16172 GCF_022663555.1 Bacillus cereus group sp. BfR-BA-01381 | reverse complement strand
TTTTGTTGTAATTTCTAGTTCTAACGTTTTATTATTATGAATTTCCAAAGTGGATTCCTTACCAGTTGTCCCAATTACTTTGATTTCTTGTTGTCCCGTTTGTTGCGCTGGTTGTTCTTCTTTCTTTGGCTCTTCTTTTTTCGGTTCTTCTTTTTTCGGCTCTTCTTTTTTCGGCTCTTCCGCTTTCACTTCATCTTTCTTCGTATCTAACGGCGAGTTTTCCGCTTTTTTAACTTCAATTTTCTCACTTTGAGCATTCGGAACTTTCTCATCACTTTTTCCAGTTAACGCTTGGAAAACAAACCAAATTACCACTCCAACTGCGATTACTAAAAGCGCAACTAAGATTTTTGGCATGTGATCTGCAATTGGCCATGATGATGATTTTTGCATTGTTTCTTGTGTTTTTTGTCCAGTTGAAACTTGCGGAACGTCGCGTTTTTCAGATTGTGGTATCGTACTCTGATATTCTACAAGCAGTTCTTCTCCATTTAATCCAACCGCATCTGCGTATTGTTTAATGAATGCACGCGCATAAAAAGTCCCTGGCAATACATCATAATTGCCTTCCTCAATCGCTACTAAATGACGTTTTTGAATTTTTGTAATCTCATGCAGCTGATCAATAGACAAGCCTTTCGTTCCTCTTGCTTCTTTCAGCTTTTGTCCTAATTCTGTCACTACTAACACCTCAATATTTCTTTAAAAGTCAAACATAGAGAAATTATTTTGCGTACCTTGCTCAATTTCATCTACTAAATTATATTGAATTTCTTCATCATAATCGTTACGCAACTCAATAATATAATCAAAATCATCCAACGTGTATTCTGACTGACTCACAAATACGTCAGGATGTTCCACAACTTTTGTTGCAGGCAATCTCATAATTTCACGAACAAGCTGCCAATGCCTTTCGTTAGCACGCTTTGTTGACACGATTCCATCTAAGATGAAAATATTGTCGTCGCTATACTCATCTTCAATCAATTGACTACGAACAGTTTGCTTAATAAGAGTAGATGATACAAATAACCATCTTTTATTTGCACAAACACTTGCGGCAACAATGGATTCTGTTTTTCCGACACGAGGCATTCCTCGTATCCCGATTAGTTTATGACCTTCTTTTTTCATTATTTCAGCCATAAAGTCTACAAGTAATCCTAATTCATCACGCACAAAACGAAATGTTTTCTTATCATCTGCATCTCGTTGTATGTACCTACCATGTCTAACCGCTAGCTTATCTCTTAGCTTTGGCGGACGATATTTCGTTACCGTTATATTATCCATCGTATTTAAAATTGATTCAAGTCTAGAGATTTGCTCTTGATTATCACACATAAGGAGTAATCCACGCCTTGCGTTATCTACACCATTAATTGTGACAATATTAATGCCGAGCATACCGATTAACGAAGAAACGTCACCAAGCAAGCCAGGTCGGTTTTTATGTATTTCATATTCAAAATACCATTCAATCATCCAAGATCACTCCCCTTGCTTACTTTACACCTACGTACTATATTATATGATTTCACCTTAATAGGGAAGCTAAATGTATAATCTATCCTGCGTTATTATTATACAAAAAAAATAGAGAGGAGATTCTCCTCTCTATTTTTTACTTATGCTGTACAAACTTTACCATTAAGTTTGCGATTGTATGTTGCTCTTGTTCGTCAGCAACTTTCCAAAGCTCAGCTAATAGTTTCTCTTGATCGTTGCGTGCTTCTACTTCATTTGCTAAATAGTCACCAACACGAAATGCCATATCTGATACAGCACCACCATCAAGACCTTTCCCTTGCGCCTGTTCTAAACGTTCTCCTAAAAAGCTCTTCCATTGATCAAAATTATCTAAAACTGACATGTGTAAGCACCTCACTACTTAGTATTAGAATCATGCTTAATTTGTACAGTTTTTCATTTTTTATGTAAGAAATTTTTAGCAATGCCAACCGCCGTTCACTCCGATAATTTGTCCCGTTATATAAGATGCACCTGAAGAGACAAGAAATGACACTGTTTTTGCTACTTCTTCTGGCAATCCCAGCCTACCTAACGGAATCTCTTCTGCAATTTCATTCTTATCCTCTTCTGAAAATACGTTTAACATTTCCGTTTCAATTGCTCCTGGCGCCACCGCGTTCACTCTTATTCCACTTAATGAAACTTCTTTTGCTAAAGCTTTCACATATGAATTTTGCGCACCTTTTACCATCGAGTAAAGCACTTCACATGATGCGCCAATTTGTCCCCATATAGACGATACAAGTACAATATTACCGCTTCTCCGCTGAATCATTGAAGGCAGTGCCATTGATAATAATTTATAGATACTCTTCACTTGAAGTTCTACCATATCATTCAATTCATCGTTCGTTACATCTGTTACGAGTCCAAATATACTCTTCCCAGCTGCATATACGATAACATCAAGAGGATGTTCAATTTGTTTCCACAATTGCTCTGCCCCATCAGTAGAAGCTAAATTCGCTTGAACAGGAATTACTTCACCCCATTCTTTCTGTAACTCATTCACTTTCTCTTCACTGTTATTATAATGAACATATACTGTATATCCATCTTGAATTAATTGTTTCGAAATAGCAGAGCCAATCCCTCCGCTTCCTCCAGTTACTAATGCATACTTTTTCATACAATTCCTCTCTTATCTCAAAAAATCTTTTCCCCACAAATAAATAATACCCTCATCTTACAATTTATCAATGATAAGATGAGGGTATTATTGTGAAACCTTTTATTTTTTCGGTAAAACTTGACAAACGCTCATTTTTTCTTCTGATAGTAATAATTTTGCTACTTCTTGTAAATCTTGAACCGTTAAACTTTCTAATACAGTCAATGCATCAAACAGACTCGATTCATTAAACGCATATCGTGTAAATTGATTTGCAATATATTCTGGTGAATTCAAGGAGCGTAAAAAGCCACCTATTTTCTTTTTCTTTACTCGTTCTAATGCCGCCTCATCTAATTGATCATAATTTGTGTTTAATAAAATACCTTTCAAACGCTCTTCCAGTTCATCAGGTTGCTTCGTATCGCCACCAACCATTGCAAAACCGAAGTTATTCTCTTCCGTATAATCATACGAGAACGAATCATCAATGAGTCCTTCATTATATAAAGATTCGTAATGAACAGAACTTTTCCCAAATAAATAATCTAAAAGTAACGTAAGCGCAATTTCTTGTTTTAAAAGGGCTTCTCCTTTTTCTTTTAAGTTTGTCGCTTTAATACCAACTAAACATTTCGGTGTTTGTACAGGCATTGAAATAATTTTCTTCTTTTCATTTACCTCATCTGGTTCTTCTTCGAATGAACGTACTATTTCCGGTTGATTTTTATAATCTTTTTTCGCTTGATTTTCACGTATCAAATCCATCGTTTTCTCTGGATCGATTGCACCTACAACAAACATTAACATATTACTTGGATGATAAAACGTTTCATAACATTCATATAGTAGGTCTTTCGTAATTTTACTAATAGACTCAATTGTACCTGCAATATCAATTTTAATCGGGTGCTTTACAAACAAACTATCAATTAACCCAAAATATAAGCGCCAATCTGGATTATCTTGATACATTTGAATTTCTTGCCCAATAATACCCTTCTCTTTTTCAACTGTTTTTTCAGAGAAGTAAGGCTCTTGTACGAAATTTAACAATGTATTTAAATTTTGTTCTACATTTGATGTACATGAAAAAAGGTAAGCTGTTCTTGTGAATGATGTGAAAGCATTTGCTGATGCCCCTTGTTTACTAAACAATTGGAACGCATCGTGATCTTCTTTTTCAAATAATTTATGCTCAAGAAAATGAGCAATCCCATCCGGCACACGAATCATTTCTTCTTTACCTAGTGGTACGAATGTATTATCCACAGAACCATATTTTGTCGTAAACGTTGCAAATGTTTTATTAAATCCTTGCTTCGGTAAAATATATACATCTAATCCATTAGGAAGTTTTTCATAATAGAGTGTCTCTTTTAATTGCTCATAAACAATTTTCTCCATTTATTCTCCCTCCGTTCCTTGTAAAAAGTAAATTGTATCTAGTTCAATATTTTTAGCAACTTTCACAATCTCTTCTTTCGTCACCCTTTCAATACCTGTAAGCCATTCTTCAACCGGACGCGTACGATCTGAAATAATACCATGATACAGCATTTCCACAAATCCGCGCGGTGTATCAATCGCTTCTAATATTTGATTTTGAATGACACTTTTCGTTTGATGCATCTCCTCTTCAGAAAAATCACCATTTTGCATTGCAAGCATTTGCTCTTTAATAATCTCAACCGCTTTTTCATAATTTTTTGCTTCGATTCCTGACATGACAAATAATAAACCTTTATGACTTTCAAAGCGAGATGCTGCATAGTACGCTAAACTATTTTTTTCACGAACGTTAACGAATAACTTCGAATGAGAAAATCCTCCAAACAATCCATTGAACAATTGCAGTGCAAAATAATCTTCATCTTTATACGTAATAAACGTACGATAACCGATGTGTAATTTACTTTGTTTTAATTCTTGTTTTTCCACAACTTCTTTTTCTTCATTATTTCTCTTATGAAGAAGTACATTTCTTTCTCTCGCAGGACGCGCTGAAATAGAAAAATACTTACTTACAAGATCAACTGCGTTTTCTGAAATATCACCAATAATGTATAGATCCATTTCATCCTCTGCTAACACTTTTTGATAATATTGATACAAACTTTCATTTGTAATGGAAGAAACACTCTCTTTTTTCCCATTTGCGCTTAAACGATACGGTTCTACTTTACACATTTCTTCAATTAAACGCTCGTTTGCATAACGCATTTTATCATCATACGTCGCTTCAATTCGTTGCAATAGCGCTCTCTTTTCACTTTCTACGATAGAAGGTAGAAAACCATTCCCCTCTGTCGCTGGATGCAAAACGATATCCGATAACATAGAAAGCGCTTTTTCAAATAACGGTGGTGCATCATGTAAATAAACTTCATTTGCAATGTCTACATAAATAGAGATAATATGGTCTTCTCCTTTTTTACTTACATCTACTGCTAAAGAAGATCCATATAATTCTTCTAAATATTGACGAAGACGAATTACAGAAGGAAGCTTTTCTGTCGCACTTTGCAATACGTATGGCAATAGGGCACGCTCTGTCACCGTCTCCTCATTTAAAGGTGCCTTAAAACGAAATACAAAAGTATTTGTTTTATATTTATCAGTTGGAATAATATGTACTCGCAAACCACCTAACTCATGTAACTGTTGTTCCATTAGTTTCATTTATAGCCCTCCTTTACGTATATAGGAATATTCCTCTTCAATATACAGTTTTTAGAAATAAAAAATCAACTTTTCTTCCTCACTATACTTACATTAAGTTCTTTCTAAAAACTTGAATATGTAAGGAACATAGTAAAATTCCGTATTAAATATAGTCTATGTAAAAAAGCCCGCACTAATGTGCGAGCTTTTTTATACTTATCGTTTTCCTTTTTCATAAGGAGTTCCTAATGCTTTCGGAGCTTCAGAACGACCTACAAAACCAACAAGCGCTAATATTGTGAATACATACGGTAATATCGTTAAGAATACACTTGGAATTTCTTTTAGTACTGGAATTGTACCACCTGTTATTCCTAATGATTGAGCAAATCCGAAGAACAGAGCCGCTCCAAGAGCACCGAGTGGATTCCATTTACCAAAAATCATTGCTGCTAACGCTAAGAAACCTTGTCCAGTAATTGTAGCACCTGAGAAGTTACCAGAAATCGACATAGCGAAGACCGCTCCACCAACTCCTGCAAACATTCCAGATATAGCAACTGCAATATAACGCATTTTATATACGTTAATCCCCATCGTATCCGCTGCCATTGGATGTTCACCAACCGCACGAAGACGAAGACCGAACGGCGTTTTATAAATGATATACCAAACGACAAACGCTAAAATAATAGCAATATATGATGTTAACGGTACATTTGAGAAAAAGATTTTTCCGATTACCGGAATATCTGAAAGACCCGGAACATCGATTTTTTCAATACGGTATTGAATGAAATCAGTTTGTCCTTTGCCAAAGATTTTCTTAATCGCAAATACTGTTAAACCAAGAGCTAAGAAGTTAATCGCTACCCCACTCACTACTTGATCTGCACGGAATGTAATAGATGCTACTGCGTGAAGAAGTGCAAACAATCCACTACCAATTGCTGCAAATAATAATGCAATCCAAGGAGTCATCGATCCCCACGTATCACCCATTAATAACGTTGTAACAATACCAATAAATGCACCAAATAACATTAAACCTTCTAACGCTATATTTACAACTCCAGAACGTTCACTGAACACTCCACCTAACGCCGTAAAAATAAGTGGTGCTGCCGTATATAACGTACCCGTCACAAGAATGGCTAAAATATCTAAAAAGCTCATTTATTTTCCCTCCTTGCTCATGCGTGTAAGTGCCCAGCGTAAAACATAACTGCACGCTACAAAGAAAATAATACATGCAATAATAACGTTAATTAACTCCGAAGGTACATCTGCTTCGAAATTCATTTGTGGTGCTGCACTTTTCAAACCACCAAACAGTAAAGCTGCTAATAATATACCAAATGGATTATTTCCGCCTAAAAGTGCTACCGCAATCCCATCAAATCCAATACCAGTAAAAGAAGACATTGCTGTCATACTTTGGAATGTCCCTAATCCTTCCATAGCTCCACCAATTCCTGCAAAAGCACCAGCAATTGTCATTGATAATACAACATTACGCGATACTTTCATTCCTGCGTATTGAGAGGCATTTTGGTTAAAACCAACCGATTTTAATTCATACCCTAACGTTGTTCTATCTAATAAGAACCACATTACAATTGCAATGATAATAGCTACAACAATTCCCCAGTGTAAACGAGATCCATCTGTCAATGAAGATAACCAATCAGAAGCTAACGAAGCACTTGCTTGTACATCATAAGATTTCTCATTACCTTCATGAATAAAGCGTTTAATAAGGTCATACGTAACATAAAGTGCAATGTAGTTCATCATAATTGTCACAATTACTTCATTTACTTTAAGCTTTCCTTTTAAATATCCAGGTATAAAACCCCACAAACCGCCGACGATTGCTGCCACTAATATAGATAACGGAATATGCAAAATTGCTGGTAACGACACTGCATATCCAAACCAAACAGCAGCAAGCCACCCAACTAATAACTGTCCTTCCACTCCAATATTGAAAAGACCTGTACGAAATGCAAATGCTACTGAAAGACCAGCTAATACAAGCGGAATCATTGTACGCAACGTCTCACCGATAGCTTGTGGATTGCCAACCATCCCTTCCCAAAGCGCGGCATATCCAACAATTGGATCATATCCACTAACTAACATTACAATGGCACCAACAAGTAAACCGAAAACTACGGATAACACAGGTACTAAAATATTAATTGTTCGTTCTGTTAAAAATTTTTTAGCCATTTGTGTTCACCTTCTCTTTCCCTGTCCCGCCGGCCATTAATAATCCAAGCTGTTGTTCATTTGTTTCTTTCGCATCGACAATCGCTACAATTTTCCCTTCATATATAACAGCCACTCGATCGCTTACATTTAAAATTTCATCCAGTTCTAAAGATAAAAGCAATACTGCCTTACCATTATCTCTCTGCTCAATTAATTTTTTATGAATAAATTCAATCGCACCTACATCTAAACCACGTGTCGGCTGTGCTGCAATTAATAAATCTGGATTACGATCTACCTCACGTGCAATAATTGCCTTTTGTTGGTTTCCACCAGATAGAGCGCGAGCTAACGTTTGTTCACTAGGTGTACGTACATCAAACTGTTCAATAAGTGCTTTTGCTTTTTCTGTAATTTTACTAAAATTCAAAATCCCTTTCTTTGAAAATGGATTTTTATAGTATGTTTGTAAAACAATATTGTCCCGAACAGAAAAATCGAGAACAAGTCCGTGTTTATGACGGTCTTCAGGAATATGACCAATCCCCTCTTCTGTTATTCTTCGAACAGGCCAATTCGTTATTTCTTTTCCTTTAATTGCAATAGAACCTGACTCAACTTTTCGTAAACCAGTAATCGCCTCTATTAATTCACTTTGACCATTTCCATCAATCCCTGCAATCCCAACGATTTCTCCTGCACGAACAGTTAAGTCAAGGCCTTTTACAGCAGGTAACTTGCGCGTATCATGAACAATTAGGTTTGCAATAGATAGTACTTCTTCCATTGGTTTAGCTTCTATTTTTTCTGTTTTAAAATTCACTTGACGTCCGACCATTAACTCTGCAAGTTTATGCTCATCCGTTTCCGCTACATCAACAGTACCAATCCCCTTACCTTTACGAATAATTGTACAACGATCGCAAACTTCCATAATTTCTTTTAACTTATGTGTAATAAGGATGATAGATTTCCCCTCTTGCACAAGCTTTTTCATAATTTGAATCAACTCATGAATTTCTTGAGGAGTTAACACCGCGGTTGGCTCATCAAATATTAAAATCTCAGCACCACGATAAAGAGTCTTTAATATTTCAACCCTTTGCTGCATCCCAACAGAAATATCTTCAATTTTCGCATGTGGATCAACAGCCAAACCATACTGTTCAGATAATTGCTTAATTTCTTTTGCCGCCTCTTCAACAGCAATTTTCCCGTTTTTCTTCGGCTCATTTCCAAGAATAATATTCTCTGTAACTGTAAAATTATGAACAAGCATAAAATGCTGATGGACCATCCCAATACCAAGGTCATTTGCTATATTCGGATTTGTAATTTTTACAGGTGTTCCTTTAATTTTAATTTCACCTTGTTCTGGTTGATACAAACCAAATAGTACATTCATCAATGTGGATTTCCCTGCACCATTTTCTCCAAGTAAAGCATGTATTTCTCCCTGTTTTACTTGCAGCGTAATATCATCATTCGCTACAATGCCTGGGAATACTTTTGTAATATTGTTCATCTCAATTACGTATTCCATTTTGTTCCTCCTTTTAGCAGGGAACACTCCCTAATTACACTCTATTAAAAGTATTTTTATATATGCAAAGGTTAGTTCTACGAACTAACCTTTGCTATTTCTCTATTATTATTTCTTTAGAGAAGCTTCATATGTTTTATATTCTTCGTCAGTTGCAGGGACTTTAATTTCACCGTCAGTGATTTTCTTCTCAAACTCTTCTATTTTTGTTAAGATTTCTGGATTTACTTTTTTCACATTGTCAGTAGTTTTCGCAATACCAACACCGTCATCTTTTAATCCGAATTCTTCTACTTTACCGCCTTTTAATTTACCATCTTTCGCTTCTTGTGCTACTTTTGCTACTGCAATATCAACACGTTTTACCATTGATGTTAAAGTTACGTTTTCAGGCATACCTTCTTGATTTTGGTCACGGTCAACACCGATTACCCAAACGTTTTCACCTTTTTTCTTACGGTTTTTCGCTTCTGTGAATACACCGTTACCAGTTGCACCTGAAGCATGATAAATTACGTCAACTCCACCACCGTACATTGCTGAAGCTAATACAGAGCCTTTTTCTGGTTTATCAAATGCATCAGCATATTGTGATACGATTTCGATATTTGGATTTACTGCTTTTGCACCAGCTTTAAAACCTGATTCAAATTTTGTAATTAATGGGCTTTTTACACCACCAACAAACCCAACTTTATTTGATTTTGTCGTCATCGCTGCTACAGCACCAACTAGGAATGAACCTTCATGGTCTTTAAATGTAATACTTGTTACGTTTGGCTTCTCTACAACTGTATCTACAATCGCAAATTGCTCTTTTGGATATTGTTCAGCTACCTTTGTAATTGATTTTTCCATTAAGTAACCAATACCAAATGTTGTGTTATAATGATCTTTCGCAAATTTCGTTAAATTCGGGATGTAATCCGCATCTTTACTAGATTGAAGATAACGATATCCTTCATTTTTCTTTAAGTCATTGTCTTTACCGAACTTCGTTAAACCTTCCCAAGCTGATTGGTTAAATGATTTGTCATCAACGCCCCCAACATCTGTAACCATACCAACTTTAAACTCTTTTTTGTCGCTACTCGCTTTATCTGAGTTACCACATGCACCTAAAACCGCACTTGCTGCTAATGTTAATGATAATAAAAGACCTGTTTTTTTCTTCATACTAGAAACCCCTCCTGAAATGATTTGTCTATTTTTTTATACGCTGCTGTCCCTAACTTCTTGCTGTCACCTCCCTAAAAAGGAACTCACCTACATACGTTTTCTTAATACGTGGAAGCTAAACTTATCAGCTCTAAAATAATTGATAGAATATAAGATTGGCTCATCATTTTGATCATAGTGCATTTGTTTTAACACTAGCAGTGCCGTTTCCGGTTCACATTCCAAAATCGGTGAGATTTTCGGATGATAGCCAATCGGCTCAATGTGAGCAACTGCGTATGTGATACGTTTGTGCGTATTGTTATGTATCACTGTAAGCAATGATTCTTCGTTGTATCCCGATAAATCTGGCAATATTTCTTTTGCAAGTTTATCGATACAATATACAACAGGTTCCCCATCTGCTGTACGCACACGCTCAATCATCACTGCATTAAAACCATCTTCACTATTAAACTTCTCTTTTTCTTCTTCTGTTAAACTTGTTGTAGATGATGATAAAAAGATAGTTCCTGGTGTTTTCCCCACACTAGAAATCATATCTGTAATACTAGAAAGTTGTTCAATCCCAGAAGAAAATAACGGCTTTGCATTTACAAATGTTCCTACACCATGTCTGCGAATGACAACATTTTCTTCTTCTAAAATACGCAGCGCTTCCCTTAAAGTCGCTCTACTTACGCCAAGTTCTTTCGCTAAATCAAACTCTGATGGTAACTTTTGTCTTTCTTTGTAAGCCCCATCTTTAATTTTTTCTTTGATGTGATCAATCACCCGTAAATATAGGTGACGGCTATCGGATTTTACTGACATAAGACTCCCCCGCATTTCAATTATTCGACCTCTGATGTAAGACTTCTTTTCTCTTTTTTCAACTTACAACATAATAAACATTGCTAAACACTAAAAATAGGCATAATTGTCGAATAAATATTAATAATTTTTTAAGATGAAATTTTCACTCTTTACTGCATAAAAAAAACTTTGCACCATAAACATTCCTCATAGCGAGAAAAAGTTCGGCACAAAGATCTCTTACATCCTTTGTTACACACTTTTCCCCTCATAGTCTAGCAATTCATGGTTGCCAGGTAGAAACTTATGGACCTTATCTCCAAGATTATATGAGGCAGTGATTCTTTTCGAAGTAATCTTACCACTTGCTCCCATACGTGTCAACAAGATTTAACATTTTTCTACATTAAATATCGAACGTTCACAAAAAACCACACCAAAGTATTCGTATTCTAAAGAACCACCTTAAATGTAAGCCCTTTCTTTATCACTGGATATAGTATATAACAAAACCAGCATATAAAAAAGCCTAATTGTAAAAACAATTAGGCTTTTTTTATGAACTTTTTTCTTGTACATCATTAATGAGCACTTCACGTGGTTTACTACCTTCATACGGACCTACTACACCATTCATTTCCATTGCATCAATTAAGCGTGCAGCACGCGTATAACCAACTCTAAACCTACGTTGCAACATAGAAACCGATGCTGTTTGCATTTCCACTACGAGCTGAACTGCTTCATCATATAATTCATCTTCTACTTCCTGCTTCGTATCAGGAACATCTTGCGGGATCATATCTTCTTGATATTGCGCTTTTTGCTGACCAATCACATATTCTACAACTCTCTCAACTTCATCATCTGATAAAAACGCACCTTGTACACGTACAGGCTTCGATGCACCAATTGGTATAAATAGCATATCTCCACGACCTAGCAATTTCTCCGCACCACCGCCGTCAAGAATTGTACGAGAATCTGTTTGAGAAGAGACAGCGAATGCAATACGTGATGGAATATTCGCTTTAATAACTCCCGTAATTACATCAACTGACGGACGCTGCGTTGCAATAATTAAATGAATACCAGCAGCACGAGCCATTTGCGCTAGACGCATAATCGCATCCTCTACATCTGACGAAGCAACCATCATTAAATCTGCTAACTCGTCCACAATTACTACAATATACGGTAATTCCGGTTGTTTCGCTTCTGATTGACTATTATGTTCTTTTATATAGTCATTATATCCTTCAATATTACGCGTGCCACTATGAGCAAATAACTCATAACGGCGCTCCATTTCACTCACAACTTTTTTCAATGCTTGCGATGCCTTTTTCGGATCCGTTACAACTGGTGTTAACAAATGAGGCACACCGTTATATACATTTAACTCTACCATTTTCGGATCAATCATCATTAATTTTACTTCATGTGGTTTTGCACGCATTAAAATACTAACAATAATACCGTTAATACATACACTTTTCCCACTACCTGTCGCACCTGCCACTAGTAAATGGGGCATTTTATTTAAACGAGCCAATACAGCTTCACCTGTAATATCTCGTCCAAGACCTATTAACAACTTCTCTTCCGGATGATTGTTAGCTTTAGAATCAAGAACTTCTCTAAGCGTTACCATAGAAACTTCTGAGTTCGGAACTTCAATCCCTACAGCTGATTTCCCGGGAATTGGTGCTTCAATACGAATGTCTTTCGCAGCTAACGCAAGTGCTAAATCATCACTTAAACCGACGATTTTGCTTACCTTTACTCCCATATCAGGATACACTTCATATTTTGTGACTGCAGGACCTCTATGTACTTTTGTTACTTTCGCTTTCACTCCAAAGCTTTGGAAAGTACGTTCTAATTTACGAGCATTCTCATAAATTTCCGCATTTTCATTTGTAACTTGCTTATTCTTTGGAAATTTCAATATATCAAGAGCAGGAAGCTTATAATCTTTATTTTCTACATTTGAAAATTGCATAGGAGGTGCTTGTGTTTCACCCTCTAGCGATTCAACGATTTTTTCTCCACGCTTTTTCTTCGGCTCTTCAACTGGTGGAGTCTCTTCAATAAACGGTGAAGTGATTAACTCTTCTTGCTCTACTTCAATTCGTTTATCCTCTTCTTCATTTACAGGATAATTCTCAGTGAAATTCGAAATAATCGGAGGATCAATTGAGATTTCTTCCATCGGCTCAATAATTTCTTCTTGTTCTGTAGCACGTTTGCTTCTTGTGCTTCTTGTTGTTTTTTTCTTTTCTGTTTGTTCAGCCGTTCTTTTAGCTCTCCAATCTTTATAGTCCCCTTGCATCACTTGAAATTGACTTCTAAGAATTCTACCAACTGGAGCTAACACTTCTCCAATATGCTTATTTGTTATACAAAGTATACCGAGAATAACTAAAATAATACCTATAATATAAGCTCCTACTTCATCAAATAAGAAATAACAAGTCGCGAACATAAGTGCACCAAACATGCCACCACCTAAATGAACGCTATCTGGCCCTTTTTTCATTTCAAGAAAGAAATTATCTTTCGTACTTACAATAACAGAAGTATTTTGCACTGCTCCATCTTTCGTAAGAAGGTTAAATAATGTAATATGACTAAACATTAATATCGCCAATACTATTAAATAAAAACCGATTAACCGTTTATTTAAAAGGTTCGGCCATCCACGTTTTATAACGAATGAAACTGATAAAGCTATTACACCTAACACACCAATTATGTACCACTCACCAAAGAAGAAGCGAAAAAATAACACAAACGATTTCCCTACAACGCCTAGCTGTAAAATCGTAATGATTGAAAGTGCAAAAAGAGTTAAACCGACGATTTCATAATACAAAGTTGGCTTTATCGTACGTCTTGCCTTTGCCTTCGTCCCTCTTTGCTTTTGTTTTGCCATTTCTTCACCTCGTGTTCTACATATAAGTAAAACTCCCTAAAAACTCTGCTTATATGTTTGTTTTCTCTATTTTTTCAGGTCTTTATATCTTCTATTTTTACACTTCTTGTAAAATGTTAAATAAACAGAAGAAAGCAGCCCTCTCATGGCTGCTCAACCGTCTTGTTTTTTATATTATACCATAGCTTCTAAACAAAATCCTTCTTTTTGCTAAAAGGTTATTTTCTGTCCCGGCTCAAACTCTAAGTAATGAAACGGATCCGTACTTAACACGCGTACAATAGAATAACACCCATGTTCTTCTTCTGAAACCATTAATTCAACACCATTTATGTTTACGACTTTTTGACTTTCACATTGCGAATAATCGGCTGGATACACGAGTTGCTCTGGCATAATTGTATATAAAATCATTGTAACATTGTCCCTTCTGCATGATCATCCGCGCGACCATCTATCAATTCGTTTAATTTTCGAATCGCATTTCCGATACCACCGACATCATCTATAAGACCATACTTCACTGCATCTCCACCAATTACATTCGTACCAATATCTCGCGTTAAATTTCCTTTCGCAAACATAAGCTCTTTAAAACGATCTTCCGTTACTTTCGAATGCTTCGTCACAAAGCGAATGACTCTTTCTTGCATTTTATCTAAATACTCAAATGTTTGCGGCACACCTATAACAAGACCTGTTAGACGAATCGGATGAATTGTCATCGTCGCAGTTTCTGCAATAAATGAATAATCCGTAGAGACAGCAATTGGTACACCGATAGAATGCCCTCCGCCCAGAACAAGTGATACCGTTGGTTTTGAAAGCGAAGCTACCATCTCAGAAATTGCTAGTCCAGCTTCAACGTCACCTCCGACCGTGTTTAATATTAAAAGTAAACCTTCAATTTTCGGATTTTGTTCTATCGCAACAATTTGCGGAATAATATGCTCATATTTTGTTGTTTTATTTTGCGGTGGCAACTGAACATGACCTTCCACCTGTCCAATGATTGTTAAACAATGAATACGTGATTCATTCATTTGTGGTACATTCGTTTGTCCAAGCTGTTGAATTTTTTCCACTATTGAAGCTTCTTTTCCGGTTTCTTTCGGTTCAGCCTCTTTCTCTTCATTTGTATAACGATCACGTTCTGTCATATCGCATCCCCTTTCACTCGTATATAACTAGTATTTCTTAAGTTATAAATTTCATTCGATAGAGTTAAAAAAGAAAAAAGATCACCCGTAAAGGTGATCTTTTTTATACTTCCATAATAATCGGTAAAATCATAGGTTTTCTCTTCGTCTCTTCGTACAAGAACTGCCCTAATAATTCACGAATATTTTGTTTTAACATAGACCATTCAATTGAATATTCTTTAATTGATTGCTCAACAATCATACGTACAATCTCTGTAGAGCGGTCAATTAACGCTTCTGATTCACGTACATACACAAAACCACGTGAAATGATTTCTGGACCAGATATAATTTTCTTTTCATCTTTACCCAGTGTTACAACAACTACTAATATTCCATCTTGAGATAACATTTTTCTATCTCGAAGAACGATATTACCAACGTCACCTACACCTAATCCGTCAATTAACACATTGCCAGCTTGCACTTTGCCAACTAAGTTCGCTTCATCATCACCAAAAGCAATTACATCGCCTTTTTCTACGATAAAGATATTTTCTCTTGCAATACCTACATCTTCAGCTAAGTATGCATGTGCTTTTTGCATACGGAACTCACCATGTACGGGTACAAAATATTTCGGTTTCATTAAATTTAACATTAATTTTAATTCTTCTTGACTACCGTGACCTGAAACGTGAACTTTTCTTTCACCGTAATAAACAACTTCAGCTCCCGCTCTAAATAACAAGTCAATAATTTTTGATACAGATATTTCATTACCCGGAATTGGAGAAGCCGCAATAATAACCGTATCACCTTTACGAATTGAAATTTGTTTATGAGCTTGCTTCGCCATTCTAGAAAGGGCTGCCATCGGTTCACCTTGGCTACCTGTCGTTAAAATAGCTACCTTTTTCTCTGGGAAATTGTCTACTTCTTGTAGTGAAATAACCATACCTTCTGGAACATCTAAATAACCAAGACGTCTTGCGATATCTACCACTTTCACCATACTACGTCCTACAACCGCTACTTTTCGTCCTG
>NZ_JAKUFR010000099.1:0-16305 GCF_022663555.1 Bacillus cereus group sp. BfR-BA-01381 | reverse complement strand
GTTCTATGAATCAATTATCAGGCTTGAAAACTGTTATGAGTGGTGTATATGGAAATATGTCTAATAGCAGACAAGCTATGGCAAGTAGCGTATCGAATCAAGTAGTTAATTATTCGTCTGGATCGTCTGGCGGCGGAGTAATTCCAATGCTTGGTGGTGATTTAGTTGTGGAAGTTCCTGTTATCTTAGAGGGAAGAGATGTGGCGCGCGGTACTTATCGATATACGAAAGAATATCAAGAAAGAGAAGAACAAAGAAACTCAGCCTTTTAGGTTTGGGTTTCTTTTGTTTTATAAAGAAATGAGGTGTCAACATGAGTTCTTTTACATTTAATAACGAGCGAAAAGATTTTATTCAAATTGCAAAAGGATGGAAAAGACCAACTTGGGCGCCGTTAAAAAGGGATTTTTTAAGTGTTCCTGGTTATCCAGGCGCGAGACTATTAAACACACAAACGGAAATGCGTGTTCTATCTATTCCTGTAGGAATTATCGTTCCTGATGGTTCTGATTTAGAAATCATAAAAGAAGAAATTGCGGATTGGTTAATTACAGATCAACCAACAGAGCTTACTTTCGATGTAGAACCAAATAGAACATATTTAGCTGTTGTAGATGATAGCTTTGATCCGGATGAATTTGTAACACTTGGAATCGGTACAATTAAATTTATTTGTCCAATGCCTTATAAATTAGGGAAGGTACAGACTCATCCGTTTGTACAAAGTTGGTCTACTGAGATTACTTCTTATTTCACGAATAAAGGAAGCGTAGAAGCTCCAGCATTAATTGAAATGACTGTAAAAAAACCAAGCACTTTTTTAGATGTATGGTTTGGTAAATATCCTTTAGAACGAAACTATTTCCGTATTGGTTATCCTCTGACTGTGGAGGAAACAACGGTACAAGAGCGTGAGCGTGTGTTATGGGATGAAATGGCTTCACCTATAGGTTGGACTCCTGTTACGGGACAAGTTGAAGAAATGAAAGGTACAGGTAGTTTTAAATCAAGGGATGGTTACGCATTATATTGTGAAGATTACGGACAAGAGAAAGGATTCCACGGAGCGATAGCAAAGAAAAGTATTCCTGGTGGACCATTACAAGACTTTGAAATGGAGACATGGGTGACTTTGAAGTCTAAAAGTATTGGAGAAATGGGGCGTGTTGAAGTTCTACTTTTGGATGATGCAAGTAATATTGTCGCACGAATCAACATGAGCGATTTATATTGGGATGCTGAAATCACAAAAGCTTACATGCGAATTGGAAATGCCGGAACACCCAACAGTATACGAAAACTAGTAGACACAAGTGGAGCGCACCCTAATACATTTAATCAATTTTACGGTAGGTTACGTATTGCGAGACGAGGTAAAGAGTGGACTGTTTATGTAGCTCGTTTCAGAGATGGGACAGAAACCGATGATGCTTCAATTGTTGAGCGTTGGATTGATGAAACAGGAAATCCGATGACTAACCGAAAAATTGCACAAGTTATGATTGCGGTATGTAAGTGGGATAACAACCAACCTGTTGATGTAATGCAAATAGATGATTTAAAGATTTGGAAAATAAATAAAGTTCCTTCTAATACAAAGCCTTATATTTTCGATGCAGGAGACAAAGTGATAATTGATACAGAAAGAAGTCTTGTTATGATTAACGGGAAAGATGCTATTAATATTAAAGATATATTCAGCGAGTTTCCTAAAATCATTCGTGGGGATAATCGTATTGATATTATGCCACCAGATGTTACAGCTACAATCAGTTACAGGGAGAGATATAGATGAGAACGCCAAGTGGTGAATTGCATGTTGTTGATTTTAAAACAGAACAAATTGTAGCATCTATTCAGCCTATAGATTATTGGGATGATAAAAGACATTGGGAAATCAAAAATAACATTGATACATTAGAGTTTCGAGTATTTGATAATACAAGGCATTCATCCACACTTATGCAGCAAAACCTAGTGTTAAAAGAAGTGCGTGATGGTCGTATCGTTCCTTATGTAATTACTGAAATTGAAAAGAATTCTGATGATAGGTCAGTAATCGCTTATGCATCTGGTGAATGGATTCAACTTGCTAAAGCTGGAATCATCCCTCCACAAAAATTAGAAGGTAAGACAGTAATTGAAATGGTTGATATTGCTCTTGCAGGTACGAAGTGGCAAAAGGGAAATTTAGAATATGCTAGTTTCCGTTCTATGACTATCGATGAATTTATTGATCCGTTGTCTTTTCTTAAAAAGATTGCTTCTTTATTTGAATTAGAAATTCAATATCGCGCTGAAGTTGTAGGATCTCAAATCGTTGGACGTTATGTAGATATGGTGAAAAAGCGTGGTCAAGAAACAGGGAAAGAAATAACCCTTGGTAAAGACTTGCTAGGAATTAAACGGATTGAAAACTCCCAAAATATTTGTACAGCCTTACTAGGTTTCGTAAAAAAAGAAGGCGGAGAATTTATTACCATTACAGAAATAAATAACGGTGTTCCTTATCTTGTGGACAATGATGCTTTTCAAAGATGGAACGAGAAAGGGAATCATAAATTTGGTTTCTATAGTCCGGAGACAGAAAATGATAATATGGATGCCAAACGTTTGATGACTCTTATGAATACAGAGTTGAAAAAACGTGTAAATGCGTCTGTTTTATATGAAGTCGAAGCACAATCAATTGGTCGTGTGTTCGGACTAGCCCATGAGTTAATTAATGAGGGCGATACAATTCGAATTAAAGATACGGGATTTACGCCAAAGCTTTATTTAGAAGCAAGAGCAATCGCTGGTGATGAATCGTTTAAAAATCCATTGCAAGATAAATATGTATTTGGAGATTATCATGAAATTATTGACCCAAATGAAGAATTAAGAAAGATTTACAATCGTATTCTTAGTTCGCTAGGTAATAAACAAGAAATGATAGATCAGCTAGATAAATTAGTGAAAGAAGCCAATGAAACGGCTAGTAATGCAAAGAAAGAATCCGAAGCAGCGAAAATACTTGCTGAAAAAGTACAGGAGAATATTAAAAACAATACCGTCGAAATCATTGAATCAAAGTACCCACCAACAACAGGGCTTAAAGATAGAAAAACATTATGGTTAGATATTTCTAATGGTAAGCCGGGCATTTTGAAACTTTGGAAAGATGGTATTTGGGACCCGGTAGTTCCTGATGTGGAATCAGTCAAGAAAGAAACACTTGAACAGGTCAATAAAGATATTGAGTCCACAAAAACAGAGTTAAATCAAAAGGTACAAGAAGCGCAAAATCAAGCAACAGGACAAGTCAATGAAGTGAAGGAAACCTTACAAGGCGTTAGTCGTACAATTTCTGATGTGCAAAACGAACAAGGTAATATTAATAAAAAAGTGACTCAAATAGAACAAACCTCAGATGGATTTAAAACTTCTATTGAGACTTTAACGAAAAAAGATACTGAAATTAGTAATAAATTAAATACAGTTGAACAAGATGCTAATGGAACGAAACAAACAATCGAACGCATTGAAACGAATATGAATAATTTACAAGTTGGTACAACTAACCTATATTACAATACAGAGTTTGATGGTAAAAAAAATCCTTTTGGTTGGGCTACACTAAACGCAGATCTTACTTTCTCAGAAGAAAACGATCATGGTGTATTGGTAGTAACGCCTAAAGTTGATACCGCTTGTGGTTTTTATCAAAGAATTGGCGGAAAAGGCATTAATACAATAGTTCCGTTACCTTTAGGTTTTTACACAGTTAGTTTGTGGGTAAAGGGTGTACCAGGGATGAAGGTTAATATTACAGCCGAAGCCGCTACTAATCTACCTAAATCAATAACTATGGAACTTACAGATGAGTGGATTAGGCACAAATATACATTTGAGGTTACAACTAAAAACAATAATGGAACTGTAACTTTTTATTGCCAAGATGGTAATAAAGGTAAAGTGTTCTATGCTATGAAACCACAAATTGAAAGAGGAAAAATACTTAGTGATTATAAAAAGTCTGATGATAATTACGCAGATACAAATACGTTCACTAAAGTTACATCTGAAATAAAGACAGAAGCAGGGAAGATTAGCGAGAAATTAACAGAAGTTACAGGGAAAGTTACTAACTTAAAACCTGGCGGTCGTAACTTCCTACTTAATACAGATTTTAAAAGATATATCACTAACGATAAAAGAGGTTGGGACAACGCATTAAACGGAACGTTACAACTTTCGAATTGGCAGGGTGAATTTAACGGTGGTGTTCAACAACCTGAAAAGGGGTATCACGCTCACTTAGATGTGAAAAAATTCGGATACCCTGTACTAGCTATGATAAGTAAGAATAGCTTTATTGGTCTTCCTGGTCGTTGGCTAGGACTGAATCAACCTATTATAGATGATTTCAAAAAAGGAGACATCGCAGGAAAAGAAATAACTATTAGTATGGATATTTGGACAGAAAGTGGATCAAATAATATTACTGGTGGTCTATACCATTTCATTGAAGGTAATTCAAATCAAACGTTTCATAGTGGTCAATTCTCAATAGGTGTAGATAAGATGAAGAAGTGGGTTAGATACTCACAAACTTTAAAACTACATGATAAGTATGATGTTTCTAAAGGGGCTCATTTTTATATATATGGACACACCGGAAACGAAGGTGAAAGATATATTAAGAATGTTCAAATTGAAATAGGTAACATTGCTACTGAATGGCAGCCGGCACCTGAAGAGAATGTCTCTACAGATGAATTCAGTAAGAAAACAACCGAGATTGAAAAAAGTGTGGATGGCGTAAAAACCACTGTAACAAATGTTCAAAACAGCCAAGCTGGATTTGAAAAGCGCGTGTCTACAGTAGAACAAACAGCAAGTGGATTATCTTCCACAGTTAGTAATTTAAATAATGTAGTATCAGATCAAGGGAAGAAGCTTACTGAAGCTAATACGAAACTTGAACAACAGGCAACCGCAATCAATGCAAAAGTCGAGTTAAAACAAGTAGAGGACTATGTTGCTGGGTTTAAGATACCTGAGTTGAAGCAGACTGTTGATCAAAATAAAGAAGTTTTATTAGATGAATTAGCTAATAAACTTGCAACTGAGCAATTTAATCAGAAAATGACTATGATTGATAACCGTTTCACTATTAATGAACAGGGTATCAATGCCGCAGCAAAAAGGACAGAAGTATATACGAAGATACAAGCAGATGGACAATTTGCTAAGGATTCCTATGTAAGAGATTTAGAAGGACGTATCCACATTACTGAGACCAATATCCTTAGTACTGTGAAAAAAGGCGATATTATTTCGGCTATTAATCAAACAGCAGAAACTATTAAAATTCAAGCGGGTAAAATAGAGTTAGATGGAACAACTATAGCAAAGTATTTAGAAGCGCAGGAACTTAGAGGTACAACCATACGTACAGACAATGGTGTTAATTATGTCCATATTCAAAAGCAATTCATCCGTTTAATGGAGTCAAATATAAGCAGGGTTTACCTTGGATACTATAAAGATCGTACAAGCCAAATTCAACCAACAGTTGTATTAGGGGGAGATTCTGATTTCCAAGACGGTTCGGTTGTTTTAAGTAAACAACCAACGCAAGGATTCTTAGGAGTAATAAACGGAAAAGATTCTAACGGAGACCCTTATTTTGTAAGCTCAGTTATATTCAAAAGATCAGGTGATTTGAACCTTAACGCAGGAATGAATGGAAATGTAACTGTTAACTCTGGTAAAGGTATAGGTCATTATGCAAAAGGTGGTTCGTTCTGGGTAGAAGCAACAGACGGAGTCACATTAAAAGGTGGAGCTAAATCTGTATGGATGGACTGTCAGTCTTCTATTGTTTTTAACTTAAAAGGTAAAAATATGCTTGATATAGTTGCGACATCCAACTCTGAAACGGATCTTCGCTTCCAAACAGTAACTTTGCGTAACGGTAACGTTGATGGATACAAAACACTTCAAGTTAAAGATGGAACAGGAAACGCTTTTAATGCTGTCACAGCAGCTGCATTCCAAACAGCATCGAAACGCGAGTACAAAACAAATATTCGCGATGTACAGTTTGATGCAATAGAAAAAATTATGGCGCTCAAAATTCAACAATATAACTTGAAAACAGATATAGAAGAATTATATGAGAAGCGTATGAATCGTGTTGAAGGGGACCCGATTCTTACAACAAACGATATAGAAACTCACTATGGGTGGATTGCAGATGATGAAAATACTCCTGGGTGTTTTGTTACAAAAGAAAAAAATGCAGCTGAAATATATTCTTCTTTAGCAATTCAAATAAAAGCATTCCAAGAAGAGAAACTTGCTAAAGATGCTGAAATTGAAGAGCTAAAAGAAGAGAATAAACAAATGAACCGTAGAATTGAAGTGTTAGAACAATTGTTAGTTCAAAATTTAATTGATAAGAAACCAGAGCAGCCATAAGCTGGTCTTTTTATTTTGCACAAAATACGGCTTTTACAACAAACCGAAGCGTGCTTATAGCAGGCTTTTTTATTTTTAGAAAAGGAGCTAAACCAATGCAAGAAATTCAAGATTTAAAGCAAGAGATCCAACAAATTAAGTCAGATCAGAAAGATATGCAGCGGGACATTCGAAATTTAGAAACACGTACCACTGTCAATGAAAAGGACATTGTAAATATTAATAAACAGCTCGAAAAAATCAGCGCCAATACCACTTGGATTTTACGAATTATCATCGGAGCAATTGTAGCTGGGTTATTGGGGTTACTAATGAAAGGCGGCATGTAATATGTCAAAAGAGAATATCAAAAAACGATTCCGCAACTGGCGTACCTGGGTTGCGGTTTTTTCATTGGTCGGATTTCTATTTACGAAATTCGGAATGCCTGAAGCAAAGAACTTTATTGAAGAGTTGCTCCCCTATGTATTTACAGTAGGTGTATCACTTGGTATTTGGACAGATCACGAAGAAAAAGGAGAAGATGCTGAATGAAAAAATCAATCAAACTGGCTTCCTCTGTATTTATGACTCTATTGCTCCTGTTAAGTTTTGCTACAGGAGCTTTTGCTGATAGAACGCTTATTATTCCTGATTTACCTAAACAACCATACCGTAATGGTGTTGGTGCATATGAAGGCGTTGTGGCGCATAGTACAGCAACTCCAGAAGCGCCAGCTATTAACATTCAAAAATATGAGTCTCGTACATGGCGCTCGGCATTTGTACATTACGCAGTTGATTGGAATGAAACAATCCAAATTGCTGATACGAAATACATCGCTTATGGAGCTGGACCAGGGGCGAATAAACGATTTGTTCATGTGGAGTTATGTGAAACAAGAGATTATGAAAAATTCAAACGCAGCTATGATAAATACGTGAAATTATTGGCTAAAATCCTTCGTGACCGTGGAATATCAGTAGAAAAAGGATTGTGGACTCACTACGATGTGACGAAATATCTTGGCGGTACAGATCATGAAGACCCACTTGATTACTTAAAGTCTCATGGTGTATCAGAAGCCCAATTCCGTGCTGATGTACAACGAGCATACAATAACTCTAATGTTGAAGTTTCTGTTCCTGATAAGCCATCTAAACCAGCGGAGGTTCCAACGGCTGTAACAGATGGTATTGCTTATATTGAAGGTTATAACGTGAATTTACGTAAAGGACCTGGTACAAGCTATTCTAAGATTCGTCAGTTAAACAAACCAGAAGCTTATGTTGTATGGGCTGAAAAGGATGGTTGGTTAAACCTTGGCGGTGAGCAATGGATTAAAAATGATCCATCTTATGTGAAGTTTAGTAAGAAAAGCACAGTGGATTCTTCTATTGTAGGGAAGCGTGTTGTTTCAAAGGTTAACAATCTACGTTTCTATGATGCTCCATCTTGGCAGGATAAAGATGTTAATGGATCTGTAGATGCAGGTTTAGGTTTTACTATTGATGCAAAGATAAATGTTAATGGTTCACCACAATATAAAGTGCACAATAGCAAAGGTAAAACATACTATATCACAGCAAGTGAAGCCTATGTGTATGTGAAGTAAGGGAAAGAGCCGTTTTCTGTAGTGGAACCGGCTCTTTTTATGTTTGTTTTATTATGCTTCATATGCCATACTATCAGGAAAGCCTTCGTTTCTTTTAAGACATCGCACAATCCTAGTACATGCACAATTAAAATAATGTTCTCTCATTGTTTCTGAATCTACTAGAGCTTGCTCTAAGTCATAAAACATTCGTTCTTTCTTATTGTAATACATTTTGCCTATTTTATCGGGTGATTCAGAAGGATAGTATTGATAAACAACAATCTCTTCATCTTCATATTTTTTAGTTATTAATAAACATATTGCCATATATATAGGCCTCTTTATTTATAATGAATTTTATGATTGGAGTTATCTGAGAAAAAATGATCTCCTAATTTCTATTTTGAAATTATTGGGAATGAATAGTCTTCTTTTAATAGACCGATATGGAGGTTCACTAAAAGAATTAATAGTATATGCAAAGTGGATGTTTGTAAAATAAAAGGGCGCCTCCAGATGGAACAGCCCTTTTATTTTATGGTTAGGTTACTCTATTATATCTTTTAAATAATAAATGAAATTTGATTTGGTAAATCAATATTTTTAATATTCTCCATTCCACCATGTTCATCAACTTGCTTATATATCTTAAAGGCACACTTGTAAAATAATTGAAAATCTTCCTTAGGCAAATCATCAAGTAAAACATAGCCTTCTTCAAAGGTTGTTTTATCTTTCAAAATTTTAAAACGCCATCTTTCATACATTTCTGGGTATTGCTCGCAAATATCAATAGTAGGACCAAAACTGTAAATCGTGTATTCGCTATTATCTAATTCTTTTATTATTGTAATCGTTGGGTATCTTCCCATTTCAATTCACTCCTTAATTAATCAAATGCTTTATCTAAAGGGATTTTAAAGTGTTCGTCCAGTGGGTTGAAAGGCTCTGAATCGGGAGCCTTCCAAGGGCGACCAGATTCAACCGTTTTAGCATGAGCTGTCGCATAATCAACTTTAAAAATACCTTCAAAACGAGATTCGAAATATTCGTGTTTTAATAGTTTGATATCATTTTCATGATGAATACCTTGTTCTAGGCGTTGCCAAGCTCTCGCTATCCCAAAATCAGGATCAAACTTACCAACTCTATTATCTGGTAACTGATGATCTTTAATAAAAACATGATCTTTAATACGTTGTATTCTTTTATCTGACCAACCAGTGTTTTTGGAAATCGCAGCAATATCAGAAGCATTACCCCTAATTTCATCGTACATTTTTGCGACCCGTTGTTCACCTTCCATGAATTGTACAACAAAACTTCTTCCTCCAGAATAAAACTTTGTTATATCTGAAGCGTGTTCTGCATTTTTAGCTGTATTTACAGCTTCAGCAGCCTTTGCAGTCATTTTTACGCCTTTCCCAATTTTTGCGATTTTTCCGACAGGTGTAACTCCTGCTACTGCCATTCCTCCAGCTAAAAACCTTTCCCAAGTTGAAAGTTTTTCGCCAGTAGATGGATCAATACCATCCCAAGCACGACGAACATCGTATTCACCACTTATTTCGCCAGCAATATCTCTAGCTAATTTTTTACCATCAAAGCCTTTCTCTTCAGAAGAAGGCTTACCACACATTGCACCTTCTTCTATTGTAACATTTTGATCATCCGCATTACGGAATTTTTCAGCAATTCGTTTTAAATCTTCTTCCACTTGTATAATTGAATTGATAGCTGTAAAAGCTTTTGGTCTCGCATCATTGAACATTTGAACGAATTGTTGATTAGAGGCACCAATCCATTGAAAACACAAACGATCTATTTCATTACATAGATTATTATGTATAGATTCTAATGCGATTCTGGTATTATTTGCACGATTAGCAACTTCTTCTAGCATTTCAGGTGTTACTTTGATTTGAACCATTTCTTTCCTCCCTTTCCCCAATTAAAATTATGAGATAAAAAGAAAAAAATGTAAATGTAGAAAGTTTAGATTAGTATAATAATATTTATGTGAAATAAAAGCCACTTAATTGTAAATGAAGCCTATGTACATGTTAAATGTTTTCTTACAAAAGAATAGTTTTATGAACAAAAATTATTATCTGGTTCTATATGTAGATGATTATATATTGATTTTCATCTTTATAAATGTTAGGGTAAATATACACCGTTTCTTATTTATCTATGAGTACTGTCTGTAGAACGAATAGAATAATTTGAAAAAAATCCCCTTTTGCACCTATATGCAGAAGGGGATTTTAATATTTATGAGATTTAAAATTTACTTTTAGATAATGCTTTAAGTACTGGCTTTACAATTAAACCTATTAAACGAAAGCCTTTAAATATAGAGCGTACAACTTTCATGAGGATGCCCCCTAAAGAAATTATATATTAAGTATGTATTATTTCTTTTCTTTAACTTCGTATTTAGCTTCAATGAAATTTAATACTTTACCTTTTGGATCATCATTTTCAAATTGAACTGCTGTAACTGTATGTATCCCTGGTTTTAATGTATCTTCACTTAAAATAATTGACGTTTGAGTTAATTCTGCGACTTGTAATGTTTCTTTGAAAATCTTATCAACATAAACAAATGTTTGTTTGTCTCCTTGGAAGTTAGCATAATCTATACCAAGATGCAGCATTAAATCATTATTATTTGCAAATAAAACTGGTGCATTTCCATTTTCAGAGTTTCCTGCTGGTGTACTAACTTTTATCTTTCCTTCTCCAACTGGTGTGGCATCTTTAGGGAAAGGATACTTACTTGTTTTTTTATTACTAGTTTCTGATGTGCTACTTTGTGTTGTATTGTCTTTAGCTTCACTCTTGCTATCTGTAGAACCACATCCAGCTAAAAGTCCTATTGATAGTCCTGCAATAATTAATTTTTTCAAAGAATGTTCCTCCTAGTTGATGTTAATAACTGCATTATTATATCAAAAAACAAAGATGTAGAGATTGTTTATGAAATAATAAAATGAATATTTTATGTTTAGAAAATTTTTCTTCCATATAAAATTATAACAATTTAACAAAACATGATTTCTATATATAATAGAAGAAATAAAAAATCCTTCTTGTGTTATCACCCTGTTGGCGTCAACCTCATGCGCCTAATGGCCACAAAAAACATCTACTTCGTCCCATTCGGTCAAGATGCACCAGAGAAAAAACCGAACTCAATGGTAGCTCGCATGGAGTTACTGGAAGATACAGTATTAGAAGCGCTGCAAGGGAAGCAATTGCAACCGGTTGTCGTAGAAAAATTCAGATATATGAATTAAAAAACGAAAAAAAACGGACAATTTTCGATGAAACCATCATTCTTACTGTAGAATATGATAAAATTAACGTTATTAAGATTAGAAGGGGTATTGTATACTCCTTCTCATTCTAAGTTATAGAAGGATTGGTATCTAGAAAGGGGCATAGTGATGGAAAAGCAAAAAACTTTTCATGTCGCTGTAGTTGGAGCAACCGGCGCAGTTGGTGAACAAATGTTAAATACTTTAGAGAAACGAGAATTTCCAATCGGGAAGTTAACGTTACTTTCATCTAAACGATCTGCAGGTAAGAAACTTGTATTTAAAGGCGAAGAATTTACAGTTCAAGAGGCAACTCCTGAAAGTTTTGAAGGAGTAGATATCGCACTATTTAGTGCTGGTGGATCTGTATCAAAACAATTAGCGCCAGAAGCAGCAAAGCGCGGTGCGATTGTTGTTGATAATACAAGTGCATTCCGTATGACAGAAAACGTGCCACTTGTTGTACCTGAAGTAAATGAAAACGACTTAAAAGAACATAATGGTATTATTGCAAATCCAAACTGTTCTACAATTCAAATGGTAGTAGCTCTTGAGCCAGTTCGTCAGCAATATGGTTTAAAACGAGTAATCGTTTCCACATATCAAGCTGTATCAGGTGCTGGTGCGGCAGCAATTGAAGAACTTCATGAACAATCACAAGCAATCTTAAATGGTGAAGAAGTAAAGGCGAATGTTTTACCTGTATCAGGTGATAAGAAACATTTCCCGATTGCTTTCAACGCGATTCCACAGATTGATAAGTTCCAAGATAATGGATTTACGTTTGAAGAAATGAAAATGATTAATGAAACGAAAAAAATTATGCATATGCCAGAATTAGAAGTAGCGGCAACATGTGTACGTTTACCAGTTGTATCAGGTCACTCTGAGTCTGTTTACATTGAAGTAGAAAAAGAGGGCGTAACAGTAGAGGAATTAAAGAACTTACTTGCAAATGCGGAAGGTATCGTTCTGCAAGATAACCCAGAAGAGCAATTATATCCAATGCCAGCTACTGCAGTAGGTAAAAACGAAGTATTCGTTGGAAGAATCCGTAAAGATTTAAATAACGATAAAGGATTCCATCTTTGGGTCGTATCTGATAACTTATTAAAAGGCGCTGCATGGAATTCTGTTCAAATTGCAGAGCGCTTAGTAAAATTACAATTAGTGTAAACGGCTAAGAGAAGGTGCAAAATATGAAAATTATTGTTCAAAAATTTGGTGGCACATCTGTACGTGATGAAAATGGACGTAAGCATGCGCTTCATCATATAAAAAAATCGCTAGATGCGGGTTATAAAGTAGTGACTGTCGTATCTGCTATGGGTCGTAAAGGTGAACCATATGCAACTGATACGTTGTTAAGTCTTGTAAATCAAGAAGAATCTCACATTTCTAATCGTGAGCAAGATTTATTATTATCATGCGGAGAATTAATCTCAGCAATCGTTTTCTCTAACATGTTAAATGAGAACGGTATAAAAGCAGCGGCATTAAATGGTGCACAAGCTGGTTTTGTAACAAATGATGATTTTACAAATGCTAAGATTATTGAAATGAATTGTGATCGTATACACGAAGAGCTAGAAAATGTAGATGTAATCGTTGTGACAGGATTCCAAGGACAAACGAAAAAAGGTGATACGACAACACTTGGACGCGGAGGTAGTGATACTTCAGCTTCAGCTTTAGGTGTTGCGCTTCATGCTGAATATATCGATATCTTCACAGATGTAGAAGGTGTGATGACTGCGGATCCTCGCATTGTAAAAGATGCACGTCATCTTCAAACTGTAACGTATAACGAAATTTGTAACATGGCATATCAAGGTGCAAAAGTCGTTCATCCACGTGCAGTTGAAATTGCGATGCATGCAAAAGTACCGCTTCGTGTACGTTCTACGTACTCTGATAGTGAAGGTACGCTTATTTCAGCATCTGACGGCGCTACAAAAGGCCGTGATGTAGAAGAACGTCCTGTTACAGGTATTGCACATGTATCAAATGTGACGCAAATTAAAGTACTTGCAAAAGAAACAGCATATGATTTGCAACAGCATGTGTTTAAAGAAATGGCGAATGAAGGAATCAGTGTCGATTTAATTAACATTTCACCTACTGGGGTAGCTTATACGGTGAGTGATAATGTATCAAATCGTGCAGTTGAACTATTACAAAACCTTGGATATGAGCCAATTGTGACAGAGCATTGTGCGAAAGTATCTATTGTAGGAGCTGGAATGGCAGGATACCCAGGGGTTACTGCGAAAATCGTTACAGCTTTAGCTGAAAAAGGTATTCAAATTCTGCAATCAGCAGATAGCCATACGACAATTTGGGTTCTTGTAAAAGAAACTGATTTAGTGGAGGCTGTAAATGCATTACATAGTGCGTTTGAGCTTTCAAAAGAAAAGCAACTGGAACAATAAGGAGTGAGACCATGATAGATTTTGGGACAATTGCAACCGCGATGGTAACACCGTTTGATATAAACGGCAATATCGATTTTGCAAAGACAACGAAATTGGTAAATTATTTAATTGATAACGGTACAACAGCAATCGTGGTAGGAGGAACGACAGGAGAATCTCCTACACTAACTTCAGAAGAAAAAGTAGCGTTATATCGCCATGTCGTATCTGTTGTCGATAAAAGGGTGCCCGTAATCGCTGGAACAGGTAGCAATAATACGCATGCTTCTATTGACTTAACGAAAAAGGCAACAGAGGTTGGTGTTGATGCAGTAATGCTAGTAGCACCGTATTATAACAAACCGAGTCAAGAAGGAATGTATCAGCACTTTAAAGCAATTGCTGAAAGCACGCCGCTTCCGGTTATGCTATATAACGTTCCGGGACGATCTATTGTACAAATCTCCGTTGATACAGTTGTTCGTTTATCAGAAATAGAAAACATTGTTGCGATTAAAGATGCAGGCGGCGATGTGTTAACAATGACAGAAATCATTGAAAAAACAGCGGACGACTTCGCAGTATACAGCGGTGATGACGGTTTAACGTTACCAGCTATGGCAGTTGGAGCGAAAGGTATCGTTTCTGTAGCATCTCATGTTATCGGAAATGAAATGCAAGAAATGATTGCAGCATTCCAAGCAGGTGAATTTAAGAAGGCGCAAAAATTACATCAATTACTTGTAAGAGTAACGGATTCATTATTTATGGCGCCAAGCCCAACACCAGTAAAAACAGCATTACAAATGGTTGGATTAGACGTAGGTTCTGTACGTTTACCACTTCTTCCGTTAACAGAAGAAGAAAGAGTAACGTTACAATCTGTTATGCAATCTATCCCTCGTTAATAAAAAATGACCTAGTGTAGAACTAGGTCATTTTTTATAGGATGAAAGTCTTTTCTTCTCTTTTCTCACCTATATGTGTTTTTATTAGATCATTAACCGTTTCTTCATTATGAATTACAACATGTATAAGAAAATAATCGTCTCCCTTAAAATGAATCAAAAACGAAAGTGATTATAGAGTCAACATTTGTACAAACGTAATAAACCACCGCTTCTGTTTTTCGGAGAAATCCCCTCAAATGTGACGTAATTCATAAAAAAACTCCATTTTATAAGTATTTTTGTTCAATTTTAGAAAAATAGGTCTTGAAACGCCATATTATGAAATGAATTTAACGTATGTATGGCTATTTCTTCAAAATAATAGGTAGTATAAAATCGAAGTAAATATATAGGAACGCCATTTGATACTTTTGTTATAATTCCGTTCTTTTACTTTTTCTTTCGCACGATTTAACTTGTGTTCTATTTCTTGTATCAGGTATAATATGGCTAAGTAGCTTAGTACGGGTATGCTTAGCAAAATTGGTAAAAATTATAATTTGATTACATTTTCATATCATATCGAATAAGATATTTGATTTATATAATGAAAGAGAGGTGAAACCTGGTTTAAAAAATAAACAAGGACATGATATCGCATAACGGTAAGGACATTCGTCTTGGACGGTGAATATATGGTGGTTGTAGAGTTTCCCCTGGTGTCTCTGCAATTTTAGTGAAATCAGTGTTTGAAAGATTTTTAAACCAGGCAACAACATGAAGAGAAAAGAGAATGAGTCTGTTAAAGTATTTGCTCTTGGTGGAGTAGGTGAAATCGGGAAAAACATGTACTGTGTTGAAATTGATTCTGAAATCTTTATTGTAGATGCAGGGTTAATGTTCCCGGGAGATGAAATGTTTGGAATTGATATCGTTATTCCTGATATTACATATTTAGTAGAAAACCAAGAGCGAGTAAAAGGTTTATTTATTACTCACGGTCATGAAGATCATATTGGTGGCATTGTTTACGTACTTCGTAAATTATCAATTCCAGTGTATGCAACGAAATTAACGGTAGGACTTATACAAGAAAAACTTGGCGAAGCGGGTATGTTAGGTCGTGTAGACTTAAAAACAATCGATTCAAATTCAACAGTAGAGTTTAATACTACAACGGTGTCATTCTTTGGAACGACACATAGTATTCCGGATTCTGTTGGTGTTTGTTTCCATACATCAAAAGGTGCGATCGTATATACGGGAGACTTTAAATTCGATCAAACTCCAATTGGAAATAGTGGAGCAGACCTTGGAAAAATGGCTCAAATCGGAAATGAAGGCGTTCTATGCTTATTATCTGATAGTACAAATGCTGAGCGTCCAGGCTATACAGGTTCTGAAAAAGAAGTTGGTGTAGAAATTTCTAAAGTGTTCTACGGCGCAGAAGGACGTATTATCGTTGCTTCATTTGCATCGAATGTACATCGTATTCAACAAGTATTTGATGCAGCTGCTGAAACAGGACGAAAAGTAGCGGTTGTAGGACGTAGTATGGTGAAAGTGGTAGATATCGCAAGACGTCTTGGTTATTTAGATGTTCCAGAAGGTATGGTTATTTCACTACAAGAAG
>NZ_JAKUFR010000098.1:0-16314 GCF_022663555.1 Bacillus cereus group sp. BfR-BA-01381 | reverse complement strand
AATTACACTTATTAAACAAGTTTAATAAGTAACCCTATAGTAGCATACTTTTTCATATATGCAACTAATAAGTTTCAAAAAGAAATGCGAACTACTTACTTCACCTAATGATATTACTCGGTGGCATTTAACTAATATAATGCACTATACATTTATGAATGAGCACACCAATATACAAATCAATTGTTAATAAAAAAAGAGATTGACCCAAAAGTAACTGAATAGCTACTTGGGTTAACCTCTTTTATTTATTATCCCTATTTAACTCTTGTACAATATCCCTTTTTCCTATTCTATTAGCAAAAGGGATAAAAATAATAAGGACTATTCCAAACATCCCCGCTATTACCGTAACGATAAGTTTGAAATCAAAAAATAAAGATGTACGATCTATTATACTTACCATATAGGTTAATAATGCTCCTATAACAGCCCCTAGTACGATTCCAATAAGTACATATAAATTAACTTGCGTCAAAATAATTTGTACAATCCCTTTTTTCTTAACTGTTATTGCTCGTAAAATAGCAAACTCTTTTCTTTTAGATTGAATATTATTTATAAGTGTATTACATACCCCTAATGTTACACTAAACAAAATTACTACAATAACAACGATGAAAATGGACCACCTTTGCTGAAACATTAAATTAGATTGTTTTAATGATTGAGTATAACTACTTATTTTTAATTGTGGATATTGACTTTTCACTTTCTTTAATTGCTCCAACGTCTCTCTCTCATTATTTGAACTAATAAATGCACGCTCAAAAACTGTATAACCTTGTTTATATGTTACATTACTCCAATCCATGAGTACCGAAGGAGAATTCGGTAGCTCGTTAACAATTAATCCAACTTCTACCTTACCAGTCGGTCTAACCTTTTGTTCCTGTTCTGAAAATAGACCCAATTGAACGATATCCCCTACATGAAGTTTATATCGCCCCGCTAACTCTTCTGTAACAATTATACTATTTTCTAAATTTGCAGGTACTTCTGGCAGTAACCCTTGCTTTTCCATTTCCTTTACATCACCTAAATTATAGTCAAAAGTAATATATTTTTCACCTTGCTTTAATTCTGCCAGTGAGTTCGTACTAATCGTACTAGCTCCTTTTACACTACTTATTTCTTTAAATATATTTTGTATATGAGTTGAGGAAATTGTTGAATCATTATTCAAACGATTTTCCACAACAATATGTGTTGGAAATTCTCGTTGTAAATATCTTTCATTATTTTTTTGCATTGTTTTAAATATAGTGGACCCGAAGACAACTATCACCATCATTGTACTTATCATTAAGATAACAAATGTATTTTTTCTTACTTGCGGAATTACATTTTTAATAGCAACAAATGTATTCCTTCCAAATATTTTTTTCATTATAGGTAGACATGCTATTAATATTGAAGAGAGATAAGTCGGAAATAAAATATATACTCCTAAAACGAGAAATATAGCTCCTATTAATATCACTATTGCCTGCGTATCTCCCGTATTTGCTACAAACCCACCTAAAGCAGTTAAAAAGATGCTACTCATTAAAAGGAATTTCCCCATAATACTGCGTGTTTTTTTATTAGAAAAGTCGGATTCTTCATTTTCGCGCATAAGCTTTACTGGCAATATTTTCGAACTTCTGTATGAAGGATATATCATAAACAATTCAATGAAAAAGATACTACAAATCACTGTTACAATTGCTATTTCATAGTCAAAACTTATTGAATTAATTTGAAAAGCAAATACATGCTCTAGCCAACTTTGTAAAAAACGGTTACTTATTACAGCTAGTAGCAAACCAAATATTCCACCAAAGAAATTAATTACACTACATTGAATAAATATAACTTTAAACAGTTGTTTCGTTGTTGCACCCATTGATCGCATAATAGCAAATTGACTTTTATATTTATATAAAAACACTTCAAAATTAGACACCAACAATAACGCAGTAATAATAAGTGTTAATGTAGATAAAACGATTATAAAAGTATGTAATGATGCTAAATTACTTTTTAAAAACTCGTCTTCCTCCGCAATATCGATTCTTAATGCTTTGTCTATTTTATGAATTTGATTAGATAATGCTAGTACATCAGCATTATCTTTTGCTTTTATTAACACATAAGTAGCTTCATTGTGTTTACCCGTTTTTTCATATACGTGCTGTTTCACCGCACCTTCAGATAAAATAAGTATATCTGGAGCTGAACCTCCAGCTTCTATATCAGGCAACACTTCTTTTACTACATATGATTTATTTTCGATTACAATCTTTTCCCCAACTTTTACTTGTAAAGTTTCTGCTAATCCATCATTTAATGTTACTTCTTCATTTGATAGATTTTTAGAAAAGTGATATCGACTTTTAGATAATGAATCGTTTTGAACACCTACTGTATAAATAGCTGTATTCAATTTATTTACTTGCAAATGATTTACTAATACTTTTGACATGTATTCAACATTTTCTTGTTCCTTAATATTTTGCAGTAAAGATTTATCCATCAATTTATTTTGATCAGGATTATATCCCACAGATAAATCCATATCTCCGTATACATTTTTCACTTCATTTATAACAGACTGTTTCGCATGACTCGAAAATACAATCATCGTAACAATTAGAGAAACAGCCAACATAACGCTAACGATAGAAGAAATAGCAGTGAATTTATTCGTCTTAAAAAAGCGTAAACTTAATCCTCGTACTGATTTTATCATTTTGATTTCTCCATTAATTTTTTGAATTTATCTAAAATAATATTCATATCATTTACTCCATGAGAACACGTATAATCATCAACAACTTCTCCATTATGAAAGAAGAGAACCCGATCTGCATACGTAGCAATGTGGGGATCATGAGTAACAAGAATCATACTTTGATTAAATTTTTGTTTCATATCGACTAGTACTCGTAAAATATCATTAGACGTATTGAAATCTAAATTTCCAGTAGGTTCATCTGCAAGAACAATTGGAGGAGATGTTATTAACGCCCTACCAATTGCAACACGTTGTTGTTGTCCACCAGAAAGCTGCACTGGTCGATGATTTTTCCAATTTACTAAACCTAGAACATCTAATATTTTATTTGTTTTTTCTCGTATCTCCTCTTCTGAATCAGCTGATAATATGAGGGGTAACGCAATATTTTCTTCTACAGATAAATCCTTTAATAAATGAAATGACTGGAATATAAATCCTATGTTATCCCTTCTGTACTCTGTCGCATACGGTTCAATGAACATATTTTCAGGAACTTCACCATTTACATAGATAACCCCCTCATCAGGCTTATCTAGAGCACCAAGAATATTTAGTAATGTACTCTTTCCAGATCCACTCGTTCCCATTATGGCAATGAGTTCTCCTTTATTTAACTCCAAAGATACATTTTGTAAGGCTCTAACATTTGTATCTACACTCTCATATGTCTTACTTAAACCTTGAACTGCTAACACAACTTCACTCATCATTATTCACCTCAACATTATTAAGTTTTATGCCCTCCACCAAATTAACTTGAATTAAAATTTTTTCTTTTAGATTACTAGGTGGTACAATTTCTGTTCCTATTTGAATGAGCAACATTTTTAATTCGAGAATTGTAACCATTTTTATCCCTCCTCACTCTATATTGGTAACAAATTGAAATTCCGTTCGGTTTTTTTGTAAAAAAATAAGGGAACGCTCAGCGCTCCCTCTCAAATCCAATCCGTTTTTTAATTTCCGCTAAATTCACCTTCGCGATCTCTCTTGCCTTCTCAGCACCTTTTTCCAACGCTTCATATAATAAATTCGGTTCATTCATATACATAGCATATTTCTCACGTGGCCCAGCTAATTCACGGTCTACAACGCGGAATAACTCTTTTTTCACATCGCCCCATCCGATTCCAGTCTCATATTTTTCACGTAACGACTGCCTTTCATCCTCTGTCGCAAATTCTTTATAAATCGTAAATAACGTTTCTAGTTCTTTCGGTTCATTTGGAAGTGAAGAATCTGTTTTGATTTTAAATATTAACTTTCGTAGTTTTTCTTGCTCCGCAAATAATGGGATTACATTCCCATAACTTTTACTCATCTTTCTTCCATCAAGACCAGGTAAGATTGCACCTTCTTCTTGTATAACATACTCTGGAAGTTTAAATGTCGTGCCGAATGTATGATTAAAATACGTCGCAATATCGCGCGCGATTTCAATATGCTGAATTTGATCTTTTCCGACAGGTACATGCGTAGCTTGAAATAGTAATATGTCAGCCGCCATTAATATTGGATACGTATATAACCCCATATTCACTCCGGCATCGACCTCTAAACCCGCTTCTTTATTTTGCTCTACCTTCGCTTTATACGCATGAGCACGGTTCATAAGCCCTTTCGGAGTTAGGCAAGCTAATATCCAAGCTAATTCTAGAATCTCTGGTACTTCTGTTTGCCGATAAAAAATAACATCTTCCCCAAGTCCAAGTGATAACCAAGTAGCTGCTACCTCTTTCGTGTAACTACTGAACTGACTCGGATTATGCACAGCATTTAACGCATGATAATCCGCTATAAAATACAATGCTTTTCCTTCCTTCTTCTTTGACATTTGCAACGCAGGTTTAATTGCACCAATATAATTTCCTAAATGCGGATAACCCGTCGGCTTAATTCCTGTTAACATTATTTTGTCACTCATCCTAACTCCTCCTTTCTCAAAACAAAAGAGCCCCTCATCCTTAAAAAAGGACGAGAGACTCCCGCGGTACCACCTTAATTAGCTATCTTTATAGCTCACTTCACACTTCAATAACGGGAAGTAACCGTCTTTACCTACTCATTTCAGTTAGAAGCTCCAGAGCCCATTCCATATTCATTCCTTGCTGATTCCCACCACACATCAGCTCTCTGAAAAGTTTCGAATATGTACTATTCTCTTTCATCGCTTTTCGTTATTTTTTTACAGTTTATCACATTTTCCCTCCATGCAAAACTAAATATTCAAACTTTTTAACATTTTAATAATAATCATTACCAATTTATTCCGCACAATATATAATCGATATGTACAGAAGCAATTTGTAATACAAAAAAAGAGGTGATGTCATGAGTTGGTTTACTAAAAAGAACGATGAAAAGATTGATGAGTTTAAAAACGATGATACAACGCAAGGTGATACTTTAGGAGTAATTATACATTTTACACCTGTCGCTATATATTTATACACTTGCGATGAGTACATAGAAACGTTTGAAGGTGCGCTCACTTTTGAAAATGAGAACGGAAATCAAGTAGAAATCGGAGGTACTTTTATTTCTCTTGAAGTGGATGCTAATTTTCGCATGGACGATTTAATCTTTGATTATAAACTAAAGGAAAGCAATCTACCTATTGTTGAATTAAAAGCTTACGCATAAGATTAATTTGTCTACTATAGAAAGAGCAAAAAAGCTAGAACAGTAATATCTGTTCTAGCTTTTTTCACGTATTCAACTTAACAAATCGATAACCGTGCGTCACTAACACTTTTAATATCGCATACCCTGGAATTGCTAAAATAATCCCCATAATTCCAAATAAATTTCCGGCAGTTAAAATAATAAAGATGATAGTAATCGGATGAATATCTAACTTTTTCCCCATAACTTGCGGAGAAATAAATTTGCCTTCTGCTAATTGTACGACCATCATTACGATAATTACCTTTAAAACCATTGCTGGCGAGTCAATAAATGCGATAATTAAAGCTGGTGTAATTGCAATGATCGGGCCTACGTACGGAACGATATTTACAATCATCGCTAAAATAGCGAGTAGTACCGCATATTTAATACCGATAATAAGGTAACCAATTAATAGCATAATACCGATAAATAAGCTAACGATAATTTGCCCTCTAATATACGAGCTAATCGCATAATGCATATCATCTAGTATTCTCATTGCTGCTGGTCGTCTTTGTTCTGAAATAAACTTTAAAAAATGATTCGGTAATTGCTCACCATCTTTTAAAAGGTAGAACAATATAAACGGAACCATTACAAACGTTAAAACGACCTCTGTAACAGTACTTAAAAATCCAGTTACATTTCCTGTTACTGATGATAACGACTTCGTAAAATCAACGGTGTAATCTTTTACCATACTCGCTACATCAATATTTAAATTCTCTTGAATTTTTCCTAGTAAATTACTTTCTCCAAATCTACGTGCTGCTCGTTCGATTTCATGCCCGAAATACGGTAAGTTATCTATTAACGCATCGATTTGATCTTTAATAATAGGAATAACCGTTAAAACTAAAAACACAAATAATCCAATTACTATTAAGTATATCGAGGCTATCGATACAATTCTTGAAACACCTTTCTTTTCAAGAAGTGAAACGAATGGATGCAAAATATAAAATAGTACGCCCGCTAATAATACGGGGAAGAAAATTGTCTTTAAAAAGACGATAAATGGTGTAAAAACAAATGATATTTTTGTTAGTAATAAAATATTAATGAACAATAGTGCAAACCCAAGTAACACTGCTAAATAATTGTGTTCTCTAAAAAACTTTTTCAGCTTATCCCTTTTTCTTATATTTATTTTCTCCAACGAAACCACCTCTTCGAATGATGAAAAGCCCTTATCCAGGGCTTTTCATCATAATCTATATATCTATTTCTTTGCAGCTTTCACTACAAATGATACAATAAAAATTAACACAATTGCTCCTAATAATGCTGGCACGACATGAATCCCACCAAAAGATGGTCCAAAAGATCCAAATAATTTACTGCCTAACGAAGCACCTAATAAACCCGTAATAATATTTCCGAATATACCGCCCGGAAAATTTTTACCCGTTATAGAACTAGCAATTGCACCTATAATAGCACCAACTATTAATGTGATAATCCATCCCATTTCTAGTCCTCCATTTCTATTATAGTGTATTTCTTTTTCATACTAAATAATTATGTAACTACTATAATTATTATATCCAAAAAAGAAAAATCTTGTCAAATCTATGAAAATAAAGTATACAAGGAGGCTTTCCCCTATGATTCAAAAATTAATACCAACTTCTCACAAAACCGCTGCTTCTATTTTAAATATTCAAATACCCGCTTATGAAATCGAAGCAAAATATATAAATAGTACAGCTATCCCTCGCCTTTATGATACTGTACCCGATATTCAATCATGTGATGAAATTTTCTATGGCTATTTTTATGAAGATACACTTGCCGGGTTCATCTCTTTTAAAATTGAAAAAGACGAAGTTGATATTCATCGTTTAGTAGTATCCCCTGATCATTTTCATAAGGGAATTGCTACAAAATTACTGCTTTATGTATTTGACATGTTCTCCCCTTCCAAAACATATATTGTACAAACAGGAAAAGAAAATACACCTGCTCTGTCTTTATATAAAAAACATGGCTTTATTGAAGTAAAGAATATCATATTACCCGATGGAGTGGTTTTAACTTCACTTAAAAAATCAGAAAACAACAAATAGTTTGACTCATCGATTTATTTATGTTATCTTTTACTTTATAAAACCTTTTGCTGAGTCCAAAATTTGGAGCGGGGGAACCATTTTTGTAGCTTTGCTACTTGGGGCGAATCTTATTTAAGTAGGGAAACTCTCACTTCCCGAGTCCGACAGCTAACCTCGTAAGCGTAATGGGAGAGGAAGGTGCTTTTTGCCTATGTTACACATTTTGCCTCCTTAATAATAAATATGGGATCGATACCAAATATTTGCCTATATTTATAGAAAAGGAGAAATGTATAATGTTACGTTTATCTGATCACGCAATCAAAATGATGGAGCAAAGACTTCGACTCGAACAACATCGCACATACCAAGCAAATAAAGTTGTCGATAACTTACATCACAAATACTTCTTTCAACATATTTTTCAACCGAAAAGATAAAGAAACCATACGTATAGTATAATGTAATACAAAAAGCTTTGCGATTCTAAATCGCAAAGCTTTTTGTATTACTATTAAAAATAATTTTCCATTAACTTATTCATCCAATCTGGCACACGAGCATTTTCTCTTGTATCAAAAGCAGCAATATATGGTTTTATATCTAAAATTGCCGTTCGATCATTAGCGTCTAATCCTTGCACAGTCATAACGTTATTATCAATTGATAATATTTCAACAGTAGTAATTCCAATAGGGTTTGGGCGATGCTTTGTCCGCTGAGCAAAACATCCCTTTTCATCAAAATCACTTAATCCCCTTGGCTTTCTAGCCCACAAATGTTTGTTTTCTTCTTGAAAATCATTCATATAAAAAATAACAATTGCATGAGAATAATCCTCAAGACCTGCTAATCCTCCAATATACTCTGGATATATTTTGATGTTTGAAATAATACTCCCCCAATTACAATACACTTTCTCATCTATAGAAGATTGTACTTCACCAATCTTCACCATACTCACATGAACCATTTTCCTCCCCCTTCATATAACACTACCTACTTTCTCGCCTTCACAATAAAAGTAGTTGGCACCATCCTAGCTTTATATAAAGAATAATATTTCGTAGACGACTCAGCTAGTTCTTCATCAAACAAGCTCGATGGTTCAGGCTCTTCTATTCTCTCAATTGTAAATCCGGCTCTATGTAACTCATTTATGTATGTACTTATTTTTCTCTTATATAATGTCGCTTGCACATCCTCCCCTTTAAATGTTTCAAACGTAATAGGAGTTTCTTCATGATAAGACGAACTTAAAGCAATCTCCTCTGTTCCATACATTAAGTTTGAATATATGGGATGCTCCCAGCTAAAAACAAAGCTTCCTCCTGGCTTTACATATGAATATATCAGTTCCAACGTTTTTCTTAAATCCGAAGTCCATCCTAATGCATAAATGGAGTATACAATATCAAAATAATCTTTCGGTATATCCCCTTCTTCTTCCATTGCTCCACATATTAACGTCGGATTCCAACACTTTAACGTTTCATTTGCTGTTTTAATTTGTTCACTTGAAAGATCCAGGCCCCATACTTCCTCTGCGCCATGCTCTGCCATATATTGCAGCGAATGCCCACTTCCACAACCAATATCAAGAACCTTTTTATTTCTAATTGAATCGAACAAATGAATCTCCTCTTCAGACGCCGTATAAGGACCATATTTCGGTAAACAATCCACTTGAAAGAAATATGGTGCAACTGTGTCCCAACACTTTTTATTTAAAGCTAACATTTGTGTACCCTTCATATTCTACATTCCCCCACTCCATTTTCTTCCCCTAATTTAAATTACACATTATAACCCGATCTTCCTTTTCTTTTCGCTCGATAATTTTTCACTTTCGCAATCGTACCGCACGCTCTTCCTCCTTCTTCTCCAGCATACATACCACACCATCTTTTACTTCCATTTCGTGAATTGTCATAAAATACCCAGCGGCAATCTGGACATGCTTTTAACCTCCCCCATAAATTTTCTTGAACTGCTATTAAAACAATGCTTAATACTTTTGTATATACAGTTTCTTCGTGTATTGGTTCATACGTAATACCTTTCATATCTTCCATTACATGTACATGTAATGGATATTTCTCTAACCACTTTTGCAATGATCCTTCACCTTCAATTGCCGCCCGAATATCTTCTCGAAAGCTTTTTAATTCCTCTATCGTATGAAATCGAAACTCTTCATGAAAATATTCTTTCATAAAAAGCTTTATATCCTCTTCTGTTTGCAGCAAATCAATTGCTTCTCTCGTATCATTTGGTATTCTCCATGTATTTAAAAATTCCCGAATATACTCTAATTCGTTTGGTGCGTTTTGGCTCAATTCCATTCACCTTCTTCTTAAAATTTACTTTTTTCTGACTTTGTGTATAATTATAATATAAAATAGTTAACCATCAAATAATTTTACCGGTTACATAATTAGGAGGGGTTTTATGAAAAGTTTCTCAATACCGATACGTTTCATGCTTATTTCTTCATTTTTTATGTCTTTTGGGTATTTTGCAGTATACGCATTTTTAGCTATTTATCTATTAAGCTTTCTTCATTTTTCAACTTTTCAAGTCGGAACAGTGTTGACAGTTATAATAATTACATCACGGGTTATCCCTTTATTCTCAGGTTTAATTGCTGACAAAATAGGCTATATCATTATGATGATAGCCGGATTATTTTTAAGAGGAATCGGATTTATCGCTTTAGGAATATGCTCTGATTTCTATACAGTTTCTATTTCTTCTGCACTTATTGGCTTCGGAACTGCATTTTACGAACCTGCTGCGCGCGCTATATTTGGCTCACAGCCAGCTCATTTGCGAAAAAATTTATTTACATATTTAAACCTTAGCTTTAATTGCGGTGCAATAATCGGACCAATTGCAGGAGGGTTCTTACTCTTACTCGATCCAATCTATGCTTTCTCTCTAACAGGATCTCTTATGCTGTTATTCGCTTTTATCTTTTACTTACTTAAAAACAACTTCCAAGTCACTACTGAAAGTACGTCTATTGCATTAGGAATACAGACTATCTTACAAAACAAGTCTTTCCTTCTGTTTTCATTTATCATGATCTTCTTCTATATTATGTTTACTCAGCTTACTGTCGCACTTCCACTTCATATGAAAAACATTAGTAATAGCAATCAGCTTGCTACATTAGTCATTACGATAAATGCAATAACAGGCGTCATATTTATGGTGTTATTCCGAAAACTCTTTCACAAATACAACACGCTTTCATTTATTAAATACGGTATTTTATTAATGAGTATTTCCTTTTTACTCATCCCTTTATTCCAGCACCCATATTGGCTATTTATTTGTGTAATTTTATTTACAATCGGTGAAACACTCGTATTACCTAACGCTGATATCGCTATTGCAAATTACAGTAATGAATCATATACAGCTACTTACTTCGGATTTTATCAACTATCACTCGCATTTGGTTTTATCATCGGTAATTATACCGGTACATCTTTTACAGCCAATTTAAGCGGAATGTATACACCATGGCTTATTTTTGGCGGAATAGGACTTACTGGTTTTATTTCATTACATATTTTAAATATGAAAAAGGATTTCCTAAAGAAGATATATGCCTACTGTAAAAATACTAATTTACGGCAATAAGTAAACTTTCAATCCCCCTTAAATTGGATATACAACCTGTTATTATTTTACATATTATGGTACAATCGAAAGGAATCCTCACTAAACGTTTACATAAAACACTAGCAGTCTAGCAATGCCAAAATCAAAAATCATTTGAAGTTGGGGGATGTTATGAAAAAGAAATTAATGGTTCTGCTATTCACCGCAATCATATTATCTGGATGTTCAACTATAGTAGAACATTCTTTAGAAACCGGAAACGGCAGTATGGAATTATTAACACCAACGATTACAACAAAAGATAATGAATTAGAAATTAAGACTGAAGGCATTGATGAAAATAAAGTAACTTTTATTTATGTTGCCAATACAAAAGTATTCGAACAAAAAATAAAGAATGGTGAACCTTACAAGCTTGATATTACAGGTATCAAGGATGCTCATCGGACAGACTACAAACCACGAGTTCAACTTTTACAGAATGAAGATGATGATAAAGATGGCGAAATGGTAACCTTTAAACAGGTTAGATATACAGTTAATAACAACTAATTTTATAGTCTTTTCATTATAAATGTAACGAACGAAAATATACTTTTAACAGTAGATAAATGTAAGGGGTGCTAACATGAAAAAACGATGGATTTCTTGGTGGATTGGTAACCTATTTTGGATTATCGTTTTTGGAATATGGGCCGCTATTATTTGGCTACGAGATGTTGATGGTGCTGGTATTATTCAAACACCTGAAATTAAATCCATATCACTTATCGTTTTATTAATCGCGTTTATCATACCGGTATTTTTTCAAGTTATATGGCTAATTATTAATTTGAGGATGAGTAGAAAAAATAACTTTACGACTTAGTCTTTTAATTAACTAATAAACACTATTTATAAAAAAAGAGAGGAATCTATATCAAAATAGATTCCTCTCTTTTACATTTGGACTTATACTGCGCTTTTAAAGCACCACTACTTCTCTTTTTTACGATGCGTGTTCATCTTTCTTCTTCATTAACGCTCTTTTCTTCATCGCCTTCGTTAAATATCCACCTTTAAATGAACGGATTTCATAAGAAGACATAAAGGCTTTCGGTGCAATTTCATTAATAATTTCTAACAGTTCTTTTTCTCTAGAACGCTTTGCAACGATATCTAAGCGATAACGTATCGAATTAATACCTTCGCCTTCAAATACAGTAACGCCAAATCCAGAGTGACGTAATTCATCTACTAATTCATTACAACGGTCTAGTAAACTAACTTGATACGTAATATAACCAATTGCTAATTTATTCTCTATATAACCGCCTAATAACAGTCCCGCACTAAAGCCAATGACATAGGCAACGATGTTCATCCAATTTGATAAATCTTGAAACACAATACCTAAACTGACAATGTAAATAGCTCCTTCTAACAATCCTACGCCAGCAGCGGATCTTGTTTGATTCTTTACAAGCAAAATCGTACGAATTGTTAAAATGGGAACGTAAATAATTTGAAGCACAAAAATAAGTAGCGCTTGTAACATTGGTATCCACCTCTTTCAAAAAGTCTTTTGTCATGATAACATACATAACCTTTAGAAATCGATGGGTTTTTAAATTTTTTTTTATTATTTTTCATACTATTGAAAAACGCAAAAAAGAAGCGTATTATATTTGTCGTTAATTTGGTTACTTGTATCATTTCACTAAAATAAAAAGGAACCCCAATTAGGTCCCTCTCATCATAGCTCAATGTTTTTCGAAGTATGTTCCCTTTTCTTCTCTTCTTCTTTCACTAACTGCACATTTGCATAAGCTAAATTCGCAATCATTAAAAAGTGACCACCTAAAATGCCTGTACCGAATGCCCACATTTCCATTTCATGTTCAATTTCATACATGATGATAGCTCCTAAAATGGCTGCTGCAAATCGGTTTAGAACTCCTAATCCTGGAGCCTTTTCCTTCATTACGATACTTTTCCCGAGTTTCTCTACTCTGCGAGCTAATAACCAAAGGCAATATGCACTTACAGCTAATCCGATACCAAACCCTGTTACTTGTTTTCCAAACGGAGTAATCGTCCACATAAGTAGTAAACCACTAAAGATCACATACAATTGTAATCGATATACGCGTAAGGCTGCTTGAATCAAAATATCCGCTCCTAAGTTCTCATTTTTTTGTACTTTAGAAGAAAAGCAGCAACTTACACAGTTGCTGCTTTCTCTTCTTCTTGTTCCTCTTCCATCTTACGAATTTCAACACGTTTAATTTGGTAAGCGTCTTTTTCTAATACTTTAAATTCATAACCTTCCGCCTCAACGTGTTGTCCTTCTTCGATTTCATGATTTTGCATCATAATCCATCCACCGATTGTATCCACATCATCTTCTTCAATGTGTAATCCAAATAAATCTTTCACTTCTGAGATAAGCACTTTTCCATCAACAATGATATGTTGCTCGTTCACATGTTGAATTGGTGGTGCTTCATCTTCATCATATTCATCACGAATTTCGCCGACGATTTCCTCCAAGATATCTTCAAGCGTTACAATTCCAGCTGTTCCTCCGTACTCATCATATAAAACAGCCATCGGAATTCGCTTCTTCTGCATTTGAAGTAGTAAATCGTGAATTGGAGTCGTTTCCATCACTTCAATAATCGGACGCATATACGAGCGAATTGATGATAAATCTTTTTGATCCTCGGTCATATATCGAATAAAGAAATCTTTTACGTTGACCATACCGATAATATCATCTTTATCTTCTCCAAAAATCGGATAACGTGTGTATCGCTCATTTTGGATTACTTTCATGTGTTCTTCTACTGAATCTTCCAGATAGAAACCAATGATTTCTGTTCGCGGTACCATAATCTCTTTTGCAATACGATTATCAAATTCAAAAATGTTATTTACATACTTGTATTCAGCCTGATTAATTTCGCCACTTTCATAGCTATCTGAAAGGATAAGGCGTAATTCTTCCTCTGTATGAGCTACTTCATGTTCTGAAGCTGGTTTTAAACCGAATAAGCCAGTTACAACACGCGCTGAACCGTTCAATACCCAAATAAATGGATACATCACTTTATAGAACATCATTAATGGACCCGCCAATAATAACGTTACCCTTTCAGCCTTTTGAATTGCCATCGTTTTTGGAGCTAATTCTCCTACTACAACGTGTAAATACGTCATAATCATAAAAGCAAGACCAAATGTTAATACTGATGAAATAGAAGGATTTAAGTTCCATTTCTCAAATAACGGGTGTAATAACTTTTCAATTGTCGGTTCACCTAACCAACCTAATCCCATAGCTGTAACTGTAATACCTAATTGACAAGCAGATAAATATTCATCTAAATTTGTTGTTACTTTTTTCGCTGCTAAAGCACCGCGTTTTCCTTCTGCAACAAGCTGATCAATACGACTTGAACGTACTTTTACAATCGCAAACTCAGCTGCTACGAAAAATCCAGTAAATGCGATTAAAATCGCAACCATGACTAAATTAAATATTTCCAATGAATCCCCTTAGTTAAAAAACTAAGGTGTCCACCTCCTGTATACTATAATGTTTTCTTATTTGTTTCTTAGAAAACATAGCCCGATACAAAAATTAAAGAGGTCGGATTTCACTTTTTCTATAGTAATAGAGCAAGTGTCTGTATTAAAGCTGTCGTTTGACCTGATAAAGATTTCGATATTTTTTCACGTTGTGAATCAGTCAATCCATCTAAAAGCGGCTTTAACTCTGTTAACTCTGCTTCTAATCGATGAATATGGTCTGTCACTTCATTCACTTGTTTCGAAACGTGTTCATTGATACCGAGCAGCTTCTTCTTCTCCTCGATTTTCTCTTTAATCTCACAAAGCGGCATATGCATTTCTTTGCACTTCTCAATAAATTGTAATGTTTCAAATGCTGTTTCGTCGTAATAGCGATAATTAGATTGAGATCGCTCCGCTTTTAAGATACCTAGATTCGTATAATAATCAATCGTTCGTTTCGACACGTGAGCCATGAGAGCCAACTGTCCGATTCGATACACCTTCCCAACGATCTTCCCCCCTTGTTTATATTACTAACATCATACAACACATAAACTGTACAGTCAAACGTGACGGTTTACTATTCATAATTTATACAAAATTCCAAGATCCGCCCTATTATTATTCCATACAAGTAATCTACACTTATACAAGAAAATTACTAAACTATTACTTCATCACCACATTGTCTGCAACTTTTAACCTTTCTTATTAAAAAACATATCCTATTAATAATGATTGCTTGTATAGGAGATGATTAACATGAGAAAGACACTCATTTCTCATTTTTATAATGAAGAATACCTACTTCCATGGTGGCTTATGCATCACACGAAAATATTCGATCACGGTATTTTAATTAATAGAGGTTCTACAGATCGTTCAGTTGAAATTTGCAAATTATTTGCTCCCCACTGGGAAGTACGAGATTCAAGATTCCTTGAATTCGATCCCACTAATACTGACATTGAAGTAATGGAAATTGAAAGAGAAGTTTCAGGTTGGAAGATGGTATTAAATACTACAGAATTTCTTTGTTGTAATAATGTAGAAGAATTTTTCTCATCACTTCATACGTTAGGCCAAAATATGTATGCGATTAGAATGATTGTCATGATTGACAAGCATGATTACAATTATTCAAAACTAAGATACTCCATTCCTTTAGTAGAACAACGATATCACGGGCTCTTTCCTTATAAACCAGAAATCGGCTGTGCCTGGAGATTTATACACAACCATCTTGATGGTGCATATTTACCAGGCAGACATTTTACTCGGCACCAACCTATCGTTTATAACTCTCCTTCATTCATTTTCAAATTTTATTTTAGCCCTTGGAACGAACATACAAAGGCAAGAAAATTACAAATTACACCCACCCTTTCAAAAAAGGGCGTTCGAATGGGACTTCAAAAACAATATGGTCGGTCCTCTGAAGAACTCGAAGCTCGATTTTTAATATTAACTAATGCAACACAGGATCTACGTAATCACCCTGAGTATCAACAATTATTCCCTAAATTTAAACCTTAATATTTCTCACATCATCATGCTCCACACATTTTTACGCACTTAGTCAAAAACAAAACCATTTGCATACAAATATGAATACTGTAT
>NZ_JAKUFR010000097.1:0-16567 GCF_022663555.1 Bacillus cereus group sp. BfR-BA-01381 | reverse complement strand
AAATTGTAAACGCAGGAAAAATTCATTTAGAGCCAATGGGCATTTATTCTAAGAAATATAAAAGCTTAAAAGATTTACCAGATGGCGGGACAGTGATTATGAGTAATAACGTAGCGGAGCGTGGCCGTATGCTAGCGCTGTTACAAAAAGGCGGCGTTATTAAATTAAAAGATGGAGTAGATGTTGTGAAAGCAACAGTAAAAGATGTTGTAGAAAATCCGAAAAACTTAAAGTTTAAAACAGATGTAGAGCCGGGTCTTTCACCGAAGTTATATGAAAATAATGAAGGTGATGCATTATTTATTAATTCAAACTATGCAATTGATGCAAAATTAAATCCAACAAAGGATGCGATTGCGATTGAAGGATCAGACTCTCCGTATGCAAATATTATTGCAGTTCGTAAAGGTGACGAGAAGAAAAAAGAAATTAAGGAGCTAGTAGAAGTACTGCATTCAAAAGAAATTCAAGATTTTATTAATAAAGAATATAAAGGTGCTGTACTTCCGGTAAGTGAATAAATATAAGGAAAGGGCTGGAAATTTACCAGTCCTTTTTTCTTTATATAAATAAGAAGAAAGGTGTATCATATAAGGATGCAAGTGAAATACTTATATACATTTGTGAAAAAATTGTTACTTTTTTTCATCGTTTGCGATATCATTTTATTTGATATAAAATTAGAATGAGAATAAAATGAGAATATGAACGTTTTAGGAATTTTTAAAATGTATATATAGGATTAATGGAGGTATTGAGATGGCTGGTTCTACATTAACGGTTAAAGACTTACACGTATCAATTGATGGCAAAGAAATTTTAAAAGGTGTAAACCTTGAAGTAAAAGGTGGAGAAATCCACGCAATTATGGGACCTAACGGAACAGGTAAATCAACTTTATCTTCTGCAATTATGGGTCACCCAAAATATGAAGTAACAGAAGGTAGCATCATCATCGACGGTGAAGATGTATTAGAAATGGAAGTAGACGAGCGCGCACAAGCAGGTCTATTCCTAGCAATGCAATATCCAAGTGAAATTAGCGGAGTAACAAACGCTGACTTCTTACGTTCTGCAATTAACGCACGTCGTGAAGAAGGCGATGAAATTTCTCTTATGAAATTTATCCGTACATTAGATAAAAACATGGAATTCCTAGAAATGGATCCAGAAATGGCACAACGTTACTTAAACGAAGGTTTCTCTGGTGGAGAGAAAAAACGTAACGAAATTCTTCAATTAATGATGATTGAGCCAAAAATCGCAATCTTAGACGAAATCGACTCAGGTCTTGATATCGATGCATTAAAAGTTGTATCTAAAGGTATTAACGAAATGCGCGGCGAAGACTTCGGTTGCCTAATGATTACGCATTACCAACGTTTATTAAACTACATCACTCCAGACTTCGTTCACGTTATGATGAACGGTCGTATCGTTAAATCTGGTGGCCCTGAGCTTGCACAACGTCTAGAAGCTGAAGGTTACGACTGGATTAAAAAAGAATTAGGTATTGAAGACGAAACAACAGAGCAAGAAGCGTAAGAGAGGAGCATAAACATGACAATCGGTACATTACCTTTCGATCAAGAAACAATCCGTCAACGCGCAAGCGAAGTAAACGAAGCAGCTTGGTTGACTGAGTTCCGCTTACAAGCTCTTGCACAAGCAACTGAACTTCCAATGCCAACTCCTGATAAAACGAAAATTGACAAATGGGACTTTATCGGAAAAGGCGACGCTGCTAAGCAAGAGCCTGTAAGTTCTTTAACAGAGCTTCCAGAAGCAGTGAAAAATTTAATCGATGAAAATAACAGCGTATTAGTGCAACGTACTGGTACAACTGCATTTGTTTCTTTAGCAGACGAAGCAAAAGAAAAAGGTGTTATTTTTACAGACATCGTAACAGCTGCAACTGAGCATGCTGAACTAGTACAAAAGTACTTAATGAAAGACGGCGTGAAGGTAGACGAGCATCGTCTAACTGCACTTCATGCTGCATTAATCAACGGCGGTGCATTTGTATATGTTCCGAAAAACGTTGTTCTTGAAACTCCACTTCAAGCTGTATTCTTAGTAGACGGCGAAGAAGCTAACGTATATAACCACGTATTATTCGTAGCTGATGCGAACAGTACTGCAACTTATGTAGAGAACTACGTTGCAAATGAAAATGCTAAAGGTATTGCAAATATCGTAGCAGAAGTAATCGTGGAACAAGGCGCACAAGTGAAATTCGGTGCGGTTGATCTATTAGCAAAAGACGTAACAACTTACGTTAACCGCCGCGGTATTGTTGGGCGCGACGGCCGTGTTGATTGGGCTCTAGGCCTTATGAATGACGGAAACACAATTTCAGAGAACGTTACAAACTTAATGGGCGACGGTTCATATGCTGATACGAAAACAGTAACAATTGGCCGTGGTAACCAAACACAAAACTTTACAACTAAAGTTGTTCACTTCGGTAAACACTCTGAAGGTTGGATTTTAAAACACGGTGTACAAAAAGATAGTGCAACATCTATCTTTAACGGAATTGGTAAGATTGAACACGGTGCATCTAAATCAAATGCACAACAATCTTCTCGCGTTCTTATGTTAGATGAGAAAGCACGCGGTGATGCAAACCCAATTCTTTTAATCGACGAAGATGATGTAATGGCAGGTCACGCAGCTTCAGTAGGTCGCGTAGATCCAACTCAACTATACTACTTAATGAGCCGTGGTATTCCAAAACGCGAAGCAGAACGTTTAGTCATCCATGGATTCTTAGCACCTGTAGTTAATGAGCTTCCAATTGAAGGAGTAAAGGCACAGCTTGTTGAGGTAATTGAAAGGAAAGTTCGCTAATGAATATTCATGAAATACGCAAACAGTTTCCAATTCTTGATCAAAAAGTGAACGGCAAACAACTTGTTTATTTCGATAGTGCAGCAACTTCTCAAAAACCAATTCAAGTCATTGAAACGTTAGAACGTTACTATAAAGAATATAACTCTAACGTGCATCGCGGTGTTCATACGCTCGGTACGAAAGCTACCGACGCGTATGAAGGTGCACGCGAGAAAGTTCGCAAGTTTATTAATGCGAAATCGATGGAAGAGATTATTTTCACGCGCGGAACGACAACTGCATTAAATACAGTAGCGGCTAGCTATGGTCTTGAAAATGTAAAAGAAGGCGATGAAATCGTTATTTCTTACATGGAGCACCATAGTAACATCATTCCGTGGCAGCAAGTTGCGAAGAAAACTGGCGCAACTTTAAAATATCTTCCGCTTCAACCAGATGGGACAATTTCAATAGAAGATGCTCGTCAAACAATTACACCGAATACAAAAATCGTTTCTATCATGTATGTTTCTAACGTACTTGGAACGATTAACCCTGTAAAAGAAATCGGAGCAATCGCACATGAGAATGGCGCAATTATGGTCGTTGACGGTGCACAAAGTACACCTCATATGAAAGTAGATGTACAAGATTTAAACTGTGATTTCTACGCATTATCTGCTCATAAGATGTGCGGACCTACAGGTATCGGCGTATTATATGGTAAGAAAGAATTGCTAAACAATATGGAGCCAATTGAATTTGGCGGTGAAATGATTGATTTCGTAGATTTACAAGAATCTACTTGGAAAGAGCTTCCGTGGAAGTTTGAAGCAGGTACACCGATTATCGGTAATGCAATCGGACTTGGTGCGGCAATTGATTTCCTAGAAGAAATCGGTCTTGATAATATTGAAAAGCATGAGCATGAATTAGCGCAATATGCTTTAGAAAGACTATCAGAAGTAGATGGCGTTACAATTTATGGTCCAAAGCATCGCGCTGGTCTTGTTACATTTAATATTGAAGACGTACATCCTCACGATGTAGCGACAGTATTAGATGTAGAAGGCATTGCAGTTCGCGCAGGACACCACTGTGCACAACCGCTTATGAAGTGGCTGAAAGCTTCTTCAACAGCACGTGCGAGCTTCTATTTATATAATACAAAAGAAGAAATTGATACATTTGTTGAATCGCTAATCAAGACAAAGGAGTATTTCACAAATGTCATTTAATAATTTAGATACGTTATATCGTCAAGTTATTATGGATCATTACAAAAATCCTCGTAACCATGGCGTGCTAGAAGATAGTGTTACAGTGAACTTGAACAATCCAACTTGCGGCGATCGTATTCAACTTACGATGAAAGTAGAAGAAGGTATTGTGCAAGAAGCGAAGTTTGAAGGAGAAGGATGTTCTATCTCAATGTCTTCAGCTTCAATGATGACACAAGCAGTAAAAGGTAAGAAAATTGAAGAGGCACTTCAGCTTTCTAAAATTTTCTCTGACATGATGCTAGGAAAAGAGTACGATGACAGCATCGATTTAGGAGATATTGAAGCATTACAAGGCGTATGCAAGTTCCCTGCACGTATTAAATGTGCAACATTAGCGTGGAAAGCGTTAGAAAAGGGCTTAAACGAAGATAAGTAATGTTAAAGGTTCCTAAAAACGAGGTTATCTAAGGAGGGACACACCAACATGGCGAAGCAACTGCCAGATATCGGCGATTATAAATATGGTTTCAAAGACAAAGACGTTTCGATTTTCCGTGCTGGACGCGGTTTAACAAAAGAGATCGTTGAAGAGATTTCACGTATGAAAGAAGAACCACAGTGGATGTTAGACTTCCGTTTAAAATCACTGGATAAGTTCTATGAAATGCCAATGCCACAATGGGGCGGCGACTTAAACGACTTAGATTTCGATGAAATTACGTACTACGTAAAACCATCTGAGAAATCTGAGAAGTCTTGGGATGAAGTACCTGATGAAATTAAAGCGACATTTGATAAATTAGGTATTCCAGAAGCTGAGCAAAAATATTTAGCTGGTGTATCTGCACAGTACGAATCTGAAGTTGTATACCACAACATGAAAGAAGACCTAGAAGCTCTAGGAATCGTCTTCAAAGATACAGATAGCGCATTAAAAGAGAACGAAGATATTTTCCGTGAGCATTTCGGAAAAGTAATTCCACCAACAGATAACAAATTCTCTGCATTAAACTCTGCAGTTTGGTCTGGTGGATCATTCATCTACGTTCCAAAAGGTGTTAAAGTTGATACACCACTTCAAGCGTATTTCCGTATTAACTCTGAAAATATGGGACAATTCGAGCGTACGCTTATCATCGTAGACGAAGGCGCACACGTACACTACGTAGAAGGTTGTACAGCACCTGTTTACACGACTAACTCACTTCACAGTGCGGTAGTAGAAATCATCATTAAGAAAGATGCATATTGCCGTTATACAACAATCCAAAACTGGGCGAACAACGTATACAACCTAGTTACAAAACGTGCGGTTTGTGAAGAAAACGCAACGATGGAATGGATTGACGGTAACATCGGATCTAAATTAACGATGAAATACCCAGCAGTTATCTTAAAAGGCGAAGGCGCTCGTGGTTTAACATTATCTATCGCGATTGCTGGTAAAGGCCAACACCAAGATGCTGGTGCAAAAATGATTCACTTAGCACCAAACACGTCTTCAACAATCGTTTCTAAATCGATTGCGAAGCATGGTGGTAAAGTAACTTACCGTGGTATCGTACACTTCGGACCAAAAGCGAAAAACTCTCGCTCTAACATCGAGTGTGACACGTTAATCATGGATAACCAATCTACATCTGATACAATTCCTTACAACGAAATCAAAAACGATTACGTTTCACTTGAGCACGAAGCGAAAGTATCAAAAGTATCAGAAGAACAATTATTCTACCTAATGAGCCGCGGTATTTCTGAGCAAGAAGCTACAGAAATGATCGTAATGGGCTTCATCGAGCCATTCACTCGCGAACTTCCAATGGAATACGCAGTTGAGATGAACCGCCTAATCAAGTTTGAGATGGAAGGTTCTATCGGTTAATATATGTATGAAGAAAGCGCCCTGCTGTGCAGGGCGCTTTTTTATTGTGTGAGCTTGGCTTGGGGTGGGGTTAGCCGAGATACCCAGGCGGGTTTCTGGCTAAATATATCAGCGATTTTTCAAATATATCGACCATAACTCGGAATATATCGGCGATTATTTCAATATATTGACGATTCGACAAGGAATATCGACTTATCAACAAATTACGACAGGAAGAACAGGCCGTATACCCCGAACCTAAATCGTATCCACCTTATCCACAGATTTAACACGGTCCCAAATATACTTCATCCCAACAAAAGAACCATACCCAATTAAAGCTCCTAGCATATTGAGTATGATGTCATCAATATCGAAAACACCAGTAAAGGTAAGGAGTTGTAACGATTCAATTAATAAAATAAACTTAATAAAAATTTTGGATGCTATTTTTACATTGTTAATTTGTTTAAATAATAAAGGTAGCAGGAATCCGAATGGGATGAATATGATGACGTTTCCTAATGTATTCATAAGTACGATGTCTAGATTATAAGAATCAAATTCAGTTAAATAGCGGATTGTACTTTTGAAAGGAACTAAGTTTATTAACCCACCGTGTATAGCATGCCAGTCACCTGTTTCAAAGAAGTACTTCAGATTACCAAAGTAAAAAGCTGACCTCCCGAGCAATAGTTTAAATAATAAAACAAATGAATAGGGTAAAAACAATCCCCAACCAATCCACTGTACATATTTTTGCGTAGAAGATTGCATCGCTTTTTCAATTTCGGTTCCTAAAGTTGAGGCTTCTCCAAAATTTTGAATGGCTAATGCAGTAGCTTCTTCTTCAGGTTTTCCTTGATCGAGAAATTCTTGTTTTAAACTTGTAAGATGATCGTAAATTTCGAAGTATAGTTCGTCTTTATCAGATTGGGATAGGTTTGTTTTTTGAATGATACTCTTTATGTATTTTTCAATCGTCATTAATTTAAAGCTCCTTTCTGACAAGTTTTAATAAGAGCTGTAACTGAATCCCACGCTGTTAGTTTTTCTTCTAAAATTTTCTTTCCGTTCGTAGTAATGCGATAAAATTTTCGTTTCATACCCGTTTCAGATTCACCCCAGTAGGAATTGATTAAATCCTTTTGCTCCAGACGTTTGAGTGCTGGATAGAGTGTACCTTGGCTCATTGTGTATAAATCATTGCTGTTTTCTTTTAGCTTTTGAATAATTTCATATCCGTACGTATCGTGCTGTTTAATGATGGAGAGAAGTAAAATATCAATACTTCCTTTTAATATCTCTTTATCCATTTTATGGTTCACCACCTTATAATGAGATTGTAACACGACATATGTCGTGTTACAAGGTATATGTGCATGAATATACCCCTGCTAGTATACATTGAAATATATCAGCGATTTTTCAAATATATCGACGATAACTCCGAATATATCAGCGATTATTTCAATATATCGGCGATTCGACAAGGGATATCGACTTATCAACAAATTACGACATAGCAGAGCGGGCGTATACCCCTCAATATTTAGATGATATGCATGAAGTGGCCGAATGGAAGTAGTTGAGGCTAAGATACTGACAAACCCCACAAGGAACCCACCAAACTCCTCGTAAAACAATCAACAAACTTTCTGATAAATCCCCCCCGTTCTACCAACGAATCCAACAACTAAAAAAAGAAAGTTTCTCATATGAAAAAGGGCAATCTTTTGCTTTTTCTCACAATGCGAGTACAATGTAAAATAGCAAGAAAAGACGAAAAGTATTTACAGGATTATTGCGTACGCATAGCGTAAATGGCAGTAAGGAACTGAGAGGAGGTTTTTTCTCTGAATATAAATAAAGAAACAATTATCCACCTTTATCATACAAACGATATACATAGTCACTTTGAAAATTGGCCGCAAATTTCTCGGTTTGTACAAGGAGAGAAAAAGCGAAGACAGGAAGCGGGAGAGACCGTTTTGACTGTAGATATCGGCGATCATGTGGATCGTTTTCATAGTATTTCGGAAGCGACGAATGGACTTGGCAATACGAAGCTTTTAAATGAGGCGTTATATGATTATGTAACGATCGGAAACAATGAAGGAATTACGTTAGCGAAGGAGCATTTGAATCGTCTATATGATGATGCTGGATTTGAGGTGCTTGTCGCGAATTTATTTGAAAAAGAAGGGGTACGTCCAGAGTGGGCAAAGCCTTATAAATTACATACAACGACAGATGGGATTACGATTGCTTTTATCGGATTAACGGTTGCGTATCCAGAGTTTTATCAAATGTTAGATTGGCATATTGAAGATCCAATCGAGCATTTAGAGTCTATTTTAGAAGAAGTGAGAGATGAGGCTCATATAACGGTTGTCCTTTCTCACCTTGGAAAAAGCATGGATGAGCATATGGCGGAGCATTATGATATAGATGTTATTTTAGGGGCACATACGCATCATTTATTTGAGCGTGGTGTTCTTATGAATAATACGTTACTTTGCTGTTGTGAGAAGTGGGGACGTTACGTTGGGCACGTTCAACTTACTGTGGATAAAGAGATGAAGAAGCTGTTGAAAAAGGATGGTAGAGCGATTAAGACTGAACGTTTAGGTGCTTATAGCAAACCGTTATCCACAATTGAAGCGCTGCAGGAAGAAAGTGAACATATTATGGAAGAGCCTGTCGTTCATTTAAAGGAATCATTACCGGTTAATTGGTTTCATGAGACAGCATTTTCGCACATGTTAGCAAATGCGCTGAAAAACTGGTGTGGTGCAGAGATTGGCATGGTGAACGCTGGTGTACTTCTTGAAGGATTAGAAGAAGGCGTTGTGACGCGCGGAGATATTCACAGAATTTGTCCACATCCCATTAATCCATGTTTATTGAAAGTGCCGGGGAAAACGTTACGAGAAGTGATATTGAAAGCACGTCGCCCGAATATGGAGAACCTTGAGGTAAAAGGATTCGGATTCCGCGGGAAAGTAATGGGAAAAATGATTTACGCTGGTGTAGAAGTCATTCCAGATACGATTCCTGGAAATAAAATTTTACTCGAAGATGTATTAATTAACGGGGAATCGCTGGAATTAGATCGTATATATACAGTAGGAACGATTGATATGTTTACATTCGGCTACTTATATCCAGAGCTATCCACACTTTCTGACAAACAATATTATATGCCAGAACTACTTAGAGATGTGTTAACAGACATGTTAATAACTTATACATCTTCCGTCAAACTATAGGCTAGTTAACTTGTAACACTCATTTTTCTCTTGTCATACAGATAAGAAAGAGAGGAGTGTGAACTATGGTTAATGTGGAGCCAATTATAATCGATAATTATACGTTTATTGCGGTTAGCGTCAAACTTCCAAAGACAAATTTGCTAGCTGTAATGAGCGATAAAGGATATATTATGTGCGGTGCATTAGATGTAGGTCTTTTAAATGAGAAGTTAGGGGATCGAGGTATTATTGCCGGCCGCGCGGTTGGTGTAAGAACGATTGAACAACTTCTTGAAGCGCCGCTAGAATCAGTAACGATTGAAGCTGAAGCTTTAGGTATTACGGCTGGCACAATCGGAAAAGAAGCATTATTAAAAATGAGATAAGCATATATCGTCCCTCCTTCTTGCATAGAAATGATATAAGAAGGAGGGTTTTGTATGAGTATATTTCGTTCGAAAAATTCGCGGTTTCGAAGGGGACCTATTTCCTTTCGGCACATACTGCTTATGTCGTTTATTCTTTTTGTCATATTACTCGTGCAAGGATTATGGATTGTGAATAGCAGCATTCAGCCGACATTAATGAAATATGGAGAAGTAGAGACACATAAAATGGCGACAGCGGTTATGACGAAGGCGGTAAAAGATAGGATCGATGAGGGATTCGATGTCGATTCATTAATGAAAGTACAAAATGATAAAAACGGGAAAGTGTCCACAATTAATTTAAATACGAAGCAAGTAAATGAAATCGTAACGTCAACGACCACATACATAGAAAAATATTTACAGCAAGTAGAACAAGGGAATTTGAAGGGGCTAGGTATTTCTGAAAAAAATGGGGCAACGATGGCAGTTCCGTTTGGCCGTGTAACAAATAATGCACTTCTTGGAAATATCGGACCCGACATTCCAATTGATTTCACAACGATTGGTCATGTAAATACGGATATTAAACAAAAAATTGAGCCGCACGGAATCAATACGACTGCGATTCAAATTATTATGGAGATGGAAGTGACGTTGCAAGTCATTATTCCATTTCATACGAAAGAAATAAAAGTAAAACAAGATGTTCCGATTGCGACGCGTATCGTTCAAGGGGAAGTGCCTACGTATTATGGAAGCGGAAGTGTTGTTGTACCTGATAAAAAGAAAACGGATAGTTAGTCGAATATAAAAAATAACCGTAGCAATGTGCTACGGTTATCGTTTTGTATTCGCGCGTTCTTTTCGCTCCCAAAGACTTAAATGCATGTATGGATCGAAAGCCCATTCTGTATAACCATTGTCTTTATACATACCGAAATGTAGGTGGGGCGGGAATTTTCCAGCTGTGCCGGGAGGTCCGTAACCGGTGCTACCAACAAATCCGATTACTTTTCCAGGCTCGACAATTTGCCCAAGCTGTATTTCTTTTGAGAATCCACCTAAATGAGCGTAATAATGGTAATTATTATGAAGGTCGCGAATGCCGATGCGCCATCCGCCAAGGCGGTTCCAGCCTTTTGTTTCAATAATGCCATAGCAAGTGGATCTTACTGGTACGCCATAGCCTGCAAAAATATCAGTTCCTTCATGAACTCTTCGTCCTCCAAAACTTCTTCCAGCGCCGAAAGTACTACGGTAGCTATGGTCACTGCGAATAGGGAGAGGAAACGCATTTCCTTCTAAATTAATACGTCCATAATGTTTATAAATTTGGGCGTATTCGGTGATTAAATCAACTGTTTTTGCACGTCTATAATATTCCCAGAGCATGATTTTAATACGTTCTTCTGACGTTCCTTGTTTCTTTAAAATCGTTGCTGCTGTATGCAAAAGATCACGGTCGTTATTTGCATTTGCAAATCCATCTTTGTCACCATCTAAACCTAACCCGCCAAATAGAGCAATTGTATGGGGGAGAGTGTCGTTACCATTAACAGGTCCAGCCCATATTTCTGGTTTGAAATAAAGGGAAATGATGGCATCTGGTTTTTTCGGAATATCTTTTCTTACGCTCCGTATATTTCTTTCGTATTGATCCATTGCAGCTAAGTAATACCACGGAATGCCTGAAGATTGCTCGGTTTCTTTATATAGTGCCATGCGCTTTTCGTATATGCTTTGCTGATTATCTTCACCGTAAGCGATGTTTTGGTGGAGAAGAAAGCAAATCGAAAGCAAAAGAGAAATTTTTCGAAGCATGAAATAGACTCCTTTCACATCATCACTCTTTTTAGTGTGGGATATACGGAGTATTTCATTATAGGGAACGATTGGAAAAAATCTTAGAATCTTCATTTGAGCAAATCGCTTTCATACGTTAGAATAGATATGTTACATTGAAAGAAGCGAACACGGTAAACTATTTCATATTGTGCGGAGTTGATAACCATGACAAAACAAACAGAATATAAGCGCAAGCCCGAATGGTTGAAAATTAAGTTAAACACGAATGAAAACTATACAGGCTTAAAGAAAATGATGCGTTCTAAAAATCTTCATACAGTTTGTGAGGAAGCAAAATGTCCGAATATTCATGAATGCTGGGCTGTAAGAAAAACAGCAACATTTATGATTTTAGGTGCGGTTTGTACACGTGCTTGTCGTTTTTGTGCGGTTAAAACAGGCTTACCAACTGAGCTTGATTTACAAGAGCCAGAACGCGTAGCAGATTCTGTAGTACAAATGGGCTTAAAGCACGTTGTTATAACAGCGGTTGCACGTGATGATTTAAAAGACGGGGGAGCAGCTGTTTTTGCTGAAACAGTACGCGCTGTACGTCGTAAAAATCCGTTTACGTCAATCGAAGTATTACCATCTGATATGGGTGGAGTAGAAGAAAACTTAAAAATGTTAATGGATGCAAAACCAGATATTTTAAACCATAACATTGAAACAGTACGTCGATTATCTGACCGAGTTCGCGCTAGAGCAAAATATGATCGTTCATTAGAGTTTTTACGTCGAGCAAAAGAAATGCAGCCTGATATTCCAACTAAATCGAGCATTATGGTGGGCTTAGGTGAAACGAGAGAAGATTTAATTGAAGCAATGGATGACTTACGTGCAAACAATGTGGATATTTTAACTCTTGGACAATACCTACAACCATCTAAGAAGCATTTACCAGTTCTTAAATATTACCCACCAGCAGAATTTGCAGAGCTGAAAGAAATTGCACTTAGCAAAGGCTTTAGCCACTGTGAAGCTGGCCCACTTGTGCGTTCTTCTTACCATGCGGACGAGCAAGTTCGTTCTGCGAAAGAAAAAACAGCAGAAGCAAAATAATGAAAAAAGGGAGCTAATGATTAGCTCTCTTTTTGTTTGTACTCCAAAACAGTATTTGAACATGTTAATAAAATCTTTTTTAATTCTTCTGTGGATAATTCAATTGTAAATTCAGGTACACCAGGTGTAATTAAAATTTTATCGTACGTATAAATAGCGTTATCCACAATAATTGTTACATCGTGTGAATACCCGAAAGGAGCTACACATCCCGGCATACAACCAGTTTTGTCTCGCAGTTCATCAGGAGAACAGAGAGATAAGCGTTCTCCTGTTAGTTCTTTCATCTCTCCGCGGTTAAGCCTTGTGCCCTCTAACGTGAAAAATACGTAATAATCTCCAGCCTTTGATTTTAAAAATAAGCTTTTACTTGGAGTGCCTTGTAAGCCAAGCCTCTCGCGTACGATCCGATCTGTCTCATAATCGAGTACCGGTTCGTGTTCGAATTTTTCATAAGAAACATTTGTTTTATGTAGTAAAGCAAGTACATCTTCGTACATATGGAGTGATACCCCTTTCTATTATTAGTACAGTTTCTTCTCGTGGCGTCAACTGAATGTGTTGGAAAGAGATATTACTTGGACGGTGCTTTCCATAATCGTTTTAGGCTACATTGTTCATCAATTGTAATTTCGTACATATCAGGATTCGTTAAAGCTCTCCATTCATGAAAGCCGATCGTATGATCAAAGTGCTTTAAAATGAGCGTAAGTAAGTTTCCATGTGTAACGAGTAATATTGTAGTATGGTTTAATTTTAAAACGTCTTCGATAAGCGATATAGCACGGTCCGTTGCTTGTTTTGTTGACTCTCCGCCTGAAAAGGCAATATCTATATTTGTAAAAGTAGATTCTAGTTTTTGCATCCAATCGTCCATTGGAACGTCGCTTAATATGCGTTCAGCTAATCGTTCATCTTCTTGGATAGACAAATTAGCTTGGAGTGCATAGGGCCGAATAGAATCGATAGCTCGCACAAATGGGCTTGAAATAATATGATCTATTTGTAGTTGGTTTTCTAAGAGGAATGTAGCAAGGGTGTTTGCTTGTTTTTTTCCATCGGTCGTTAATTCGGCATCACGTTCTTGGCCAATTGCTGAACAATGTCGTACTACAATAATTTTCTTCATAATTCATCCCCATCTTTCAAGTTGACGCTATATACTTCGACAAATGCGAAAAAAATCCCTTTTTATTGGAAAGCGCATAGTGATTTATATATGTGGAAAAGTAATGTGGATAATGAAAATTGAGGTGCCAGTATGAAAAAAATGATATGCATCGTATTCATGATGTGTTTTCTGACGCAAATGTCCACAACATATGCACAATCCAATCAAAAGTTAGATTATCCAAGTAATCGAAATAAGCCATTTGTGAGCGAAGATGTGTTTTACGAACAGTTAGATAAGAAAATGTATAAAGAATACAATAATGCAGCGTATAGTGTTCGTAAAAAAATTTCATTTAAAGAAGTGGCTGATGAGGAGTTTATTTTTAGGCAAAAAACAAATGCTGACTGCCACAGTAAAATGACGATGGACGGTTCTTTTGTCCACCCTGATCGCCAAGTTTATTTTTTCGCTTCCTTTTCTCAAAATGAAGTAGAAGAGTTACACAAGTACATCGTTATAGATGCAGAAACAAAGAAGGAGCTGCAAAGTGGCAAAAGTTATCATCACTATGATAATCCATATAAAAAATAACCCACCAATTGGCGGGTTATTTTTTATTCCGGCACACTCATTAATTTCTCTTTCATTTTACGAATAAGAATGATAGCACCAATTGTGAAGAGAAGGGTGATTCCTTCTGCAACAAAGATGTTAATTGTTTTCGTTTGGTAAAGTGCCGCGAAGAAGTCTACAAGTGCGTGGAATAGTATAGCGTACACAAGGAAGATATACTTCTTCTGTTTTACTGCGTATAAAACAAGCATTGTAAAGGCGATTTGCAGCACGAGTGCCATAATTCTTTCTAGGCTACCAAGGAAATATAAGTAGGCTGGTTGCTGGATTAACATGTCCTGTAGGCGACTTAGTTCCGGCATTTTTTCGACCATATGGGCGAAGCTACCGTTGTTAATTGAATTCGCAAATATAAGTGCTTGGAATGCAGAGAATCCGCCAACTAAAATGGATTCTATCCCGCCGTGACCTATTCCGTAAGCAAAGCCATCTTTATATTCTTGATATTTTTTTAGTAGGAAGAAGAAGGCAACGAAGCGTCCTAATTCTTCAAAAATACCAGCAGTGAGTCCGCCATAGAGTGCGAAGACAAATGGATTTTCTAAAATTGGAGCGATTGCTGGATTACCGCGCATAAATAGGTGGAATGGTGTTTCGAGAATTTGGGTAAATCCGATAAAGATAAGAACACCAACGCCGACCACTTTCCAATTTATATTATATTTTTTACGGAAATAAACGAGTACAATAATTGGAACCAGAATCGAGACAATGAGTTGAAAGATGATGCTGGCAATTACAGTATTTGAAACCATACTTTCACCGCTTTCTAATATATGTACATATCTATTATGCATGAAATATAGGAGAGATGAAACTTTTTAAGATAAAATGAATTTACTTATTGACTCTAACGTTGCGTCATACTTTATCGTATGTATTAAGGGGGAGATACACATGACAATGAAGGTAAAAGAAGTAGCTAATTTAGTTGGAATTAGTGTGCGCACACTGCATCATTACGATGAAATTGGGTTGTTAACCCCAGACGAGACGACAGAGTCTGGATATCGTTTGTATTCCAATGAAAATTTAGAGACATTGCAGCAAATTTTATTTTTTAAAGAACTAGGCTTCCCTTTGAAGAAAATTAAAGACATTATCATGAGTCCATCATTTGACCGGAAAGAGGCACTGCAGCTTCATAAAAAAATGCTTCTTGAAAAGCGTGCTCGGTTAGATAAAGTGATTGCGACGATTGATAAGACAATTCAGCATACAAAAGGAGAGATTGAAATGACGAATAAAGAGAAATTTGAAGGCTTCGATTTCAGCCATAATCCGTACGAAGAAGAAGCGCGTGAAAGATGGGGAGACGCAGCTGTAGATAAAGCGAATGAATATGCGAAAGGTATGTCAAAAGATAATCAAGAAGAGTTTAATACGATTTACAGAAATTTAGCGGCGCTTAGACATGGTGCACCAGATTCTAAAGAGGCACAAGAAGCAATTGGAGTATGGTACAATTACTTGCAAAAATTCGGTGAATATTCATTAGATGCTTTTAAAGGACTTGGTCAAATGTACGTCGCTGATGAGCGCTTTACGAAAAATATCGATAAATTTGGTGAAGGATTAGCTCAGTTTATGTGTGATGCGATGGAGGTTTACGCAAATCGTAAGAAATAGTAAAAAAATAAAGAAGATGGAGGTTTTCTCCACCTTCTTTATTTTTTAATCATATCATTCAAAGTCTGATCCCCCGTATTGTTCAAATGAGGATTTTTACTCATTTCACGTTTTAACATATCGAGGCTCTGTGTATATTCTGTATCATTTAAGGCACCAGATTGAAGGCCTTGAATTTGAGAAATCAACTTTTGGTCTGTTGATACATATGCTTTATAATAGCGAGGGACGATGGACAAAGCAGCTCTATATACTTGATCCGCTACGAGTTTTGGATCTGTTGTGTTTGCACGGTATACAACAAATACTTCATCATCGGTAACGAGTGTAGCAGCATTTGTAACGTCAGGAAGTTTGACTGTCATACTTGTAATCATTTCAGCGACTTTCTCACGGTTAATGGCTCCTACTTGTTTGTTAGATACTTCATGCTTTTGTTTAGATGAATAGCCGACTCTTGTAAGCCGTGTATTTGTATTTTCCGTATGATACATGTCGTTTTTATTGGAAACAAGAACACGACTTCCTTCTTCACGTTCCATTTCGGCTTTATTCGTTGATTGGCAGCCTGCAAATAAGGAAAGAGTGAGAAGAGAAAGGATAATTTGTTTTTTCACGATGTATCACCTCCTTCTCCATAGCATGCACTAATTTTCAATTTTTTGTATTTGAAATTGTTGGTTGGTATGCTTTGTGATACGATAAAAAGAAGAATGCTTAGAGAGGAAGTTAATGAT
>NZ_JAKUFR010000096.1:0-16597 GCF_022663555.1 Bacillus cereus group sp. BfR-BA-01381 | reverse complement strand
TGTATTCTCTTCAAATAGATTTACACTTTGACGCCAATCTCCTTTATTCAATTTGAAATCTTCTGTATATTTACCACCTAGTATCCCAAAAGCAAGAGGCCCGTAAGGAATAAATGAAATACCTGATTCTATACAATATGGCAAAAGTTCTTCCCTAGCAGTACGATCTAACATATTATACGGTAATTGTACAACATCTATGTGTCCGTGCTGATTCGCTTCTTTTAATTGCTCTACGTTTACGTTAGATATTCCAATTGAACGAATTTTCCCTTCTTCTTTTAGGCGAGTAAGTTCTCCAATTGAATCTATGTAACTTGTTTCTGGGTTTGTAAAATGTAAATAATATAAATCAATATAATCAGTTTGTAATCTTCTTAAGCTATTTTCTACAGCATTTCTTAAATAGCTCGGTTCATTATTCATATAAACCTCTCCATTTAATAACGGTTGTATTCCACCTTTGGTAGCAAGTACAACTTCATGGCGTTTTCCTTTCAATACTTCTCCCACCAATTCCTCTGATCTACCGAAACCGTATGAATCTGCCGAATCAAAAAATGTAATCCCTTGCCCGATAGCTTCTTCTATTAATCGTTTTCCTTCTTCCTCATTCACATCAGCATATAAATTATGTCCCCCTACAGCGTTTGTTCCTAACCCCAATTTTGAAATATGTAGTCCTGCCTTTTGCAATTTTGTATACTTCATTTTTTCTCCCCCTATATTTCTATTGTTCGAATATATTCGAACAATAGAAATATACCACTTTATATGTTATAGTGCAAATATATTAACTTATACAAGCAGGTGAAAAAATGCGTACTCTCTATCATCCAAATCGAGAAGAAATTCAATTCTCTTCTGTTCTATATGCACTTAGCGATCAAATTCGTTTACAAATTGTAACTATGCTACTAGAAAAAAACGAACAATCTTGTGGCGCGTTAAACATTCCAATCGCGAAATCAACTTTATCACACCATTTCAAAGTTTTACGTGAATCCGGTGTTATGTATACACGCCTTGAAGGAACTCAACGTTTCATTTCAATTCGTGAAGATGACTTAAATGCTAGATTCCCCGGTTTATTAGATGTCATAATACATGCGACAGAACCATACTAAAAAACATCTCATATGAATATGAGATGTTTTTTAGTTTTTCTATTCTTTTAATACTGTGAAGCTTTATTCATTGAGGATTTTGTTCTTCACTATAACTACCAAGTCCCTTCCTAAATTAAAGTCTGAATAAAACGTTTGAACGCTAATATCCCTTCTTCATCTCGTTTAAAAACAGCAGCATCTTCAAGCGCCTGAATAAATTTCCGTCCCAATTCTTCTCTCATAATCTCCTGTATATTTTGTTCATTCATCCTATTTTCATATTTGGTTTTTAATTGTTCTGCCCATTGTATATGAGGTGTTGAAATATTACTTGGAATATTAAGTAAGAATTTCTCCACTTCCTGAAGTTCTGTTTTTAAACGAGCAGGAAGTACAGCTAGCCCCATTACTTCAATTAGACCGATATTTTCCTTTTTAATATGTTGTATTTCCGCATGAGGGTGGAAAATACCCAATGGATGCTCCTCACTTGTATGATTGTTCCGTAAAACTAGATCCAATTCGTACATATTATTCCGGTAACGAGCAATAGGAGTAATCGTATTATGTGGAACATCATTCGTAAATGCAAATAAATTAACAGAAGGATCACTATATTCCTTCCACCTCTCTAGTATGTAATCCCCTGCATTTACTATTTGTTCTATGTCGTTACTTCTTAAGCGAATAACTGACATAGGCCATTTAATAATCGAACATTGCATTTCTGGAAATTTAGTTAGTTCAAAATTTAGGTCGTTCGCTGCATTTGCCATAGCAAATTCATAGTTTCCACCTTGATAGTGATCATGTGTTAGAATAGATCCTCCTACAATTGGCAAATCTGCATTGGAACCGAGGAAATAATGCGGGAATTTTTCTACAAATTTTAATAAACGTAAAAATGTTTGACGATCAATTTTCATTTCCCGGTGGTCTGAGGACAATACAATACAGTGTTCATTGAAGTATATATACGGAGAATACTGTAGAAACCAGCTTTCATCTGTAATATTCATTCGAATCATACGATGATTCGAGCGTGCAGGATGTCCAATTCTGCCCCTATATCCTTCATTCTCTATACAGAGTAAACATTTTGGATAATTTGTATTTTCCAATACTCTTTCTTTAGCAATTTGTTTAGGGTCTTTTTCTGGTTTTGATAAATTAATCGTTATATCAATGGCACCATATTCCGTATTTACTTTATAATTTATATTTTTGGCAATTTGCTTCATTTGGATATAGTTGCTGTTTTTACTTAATTCATAGAAGTAATTTGTCGCAGCCTTCGGATTTTTTTCGTATTTTTCATAAAATAGAGAATTGATAACGGACGGTTTGGACATAAATACATCCATAATTGCACTTGCTAAAATCTCCTTCTCTTCCATTACTGCCTCAATGACTTTATGCATACAAGCATATTCAATTAACTCTTCCAATAACTCCGAAATTACTTTCTTTGCGGCCGCGGGTGCTGACGCTTCCACTACAAAGTCATCTAAACGAAGTAAGGAAAGGATTTGGTTCCTTGTATATATTTCATCTTCTTTTTCAATCAATTGAACTTCAATAGCACGATCAATTAACTGCTGGATAGCTTGATATATCATCAGTATATACCTCCTCTAACCTTATAGCGGTTTATGTTGTTACGATGCAAGTTCTATGTACCTTTTATCATTTTATGAACGGACGTATGGGATAACCACCATTCGAATATACGTTTTGCTTTCTCCGAAGAAGCTATTAGCATACTAGAATCGCTCGTTTAGCAAGCTATTTTGTTACATTATACGTACGTAAAAACACTTCTACAATCAACATCTTGTCGTATTTTTTAGACATCTTGCTTTTCACTTTTACCATCTCACTAAAAACATACAAAAGAACATTTTTCAAAAGCAGTTTCCGATGATTTTATGAATACAATGAAACCTATCTCCTTCGAGATAGGCCTCTAATTTACGATATTACACTAGCTATAAAACTACCTTTTTCTTAAATTTAGATTATTTATCTCTGTGACGCTCCACCAGAAGTCACCCTTTCAATACGTAAATTATCTAAAATAAACGTACCCGCTCCGGTATCTCCGTTTAAATTCGTTCCATCACTGAAAATTCCAACATAAGTTTGACCATTCTCAGAACCTGTCACAGTAAACTCTGCTGTTTTTGTGTCAGTAGATGCAGTAAGAGTGTTATTCACACTTAGTCCCTTTGCACTTGCGATGTCTCGAACATCAATTTCTTGATCCCCTGAAATAAAGCGGAATGCATTTGCTGTTGTTTGGTAGTCAAATGATACTTTATAAGTTACGCCTGGTTCAAAACGATAGTTTTGAGGAATAGTACGGTACAGCAAACCTTTATTTCCAGTGTTTACTTTAACGGACCAATTCCCACCTAATACATCATCGACTAATTTTTTACCTGCCCATCCTTTTTGCGTATATGGAGCATGCAATTCAGACAAATGAATTCTGTTGTCTTCTACACCTTCTGTATTGCCAATAACAAATGGGTAAATACCCTGTACTACCGATTCAAAATCTTGTTTAAATTCCGTCGGTGAGACATTATTTTTTAAAGACTTTTGAACGATTCGAATGTCATCAAATTTTGTGTTTCCTTTCCCAGAATCACGGCTTAGAGTTAATTTAGCCCTATTAGATACAGCTGTAAAGCTCACTTGCATGATTTGCATTTTGCTATTGTACCCATCATTTGTGGCATGTGAATCTGCCTTAACATAGTTTTTTTGCAGGCTGCGAAGTGTGTAATTGCTAGCATCTTCTTTCCCACCTGTTACTGTAATTCCAGCCTTTACATCACTATTGTTTTCAACATATACCTCTGCTACATAATCTTTACCCGGTTCCAAACCAGTAAGGACACGGGAAACAGTTGTATCTTTTGATGGACTATCAATGTTTAAGTAGTAATCTCCACTACTTACATTACGGTTGTTTCCAGTTTGATTCGTTCTGATGACGCTTACTGCTTTATTATCACCCTCAATAGTTGTATATGCGCTTACTTTTCCTGTATTGAATCCCGCGTCATATATATGAGCATCCTTGCCCCAATTGTAGTCAAGGATTTCCAAACCCTTATCTCTTTTTGGTACGACAACATAAGGAGTTGCAGCACTAGCCGTCAAAGTTATCTTATTATTTACGACCTTTACTTCTTTCACATCTGTTCTACCTTGATCTGTCAATTTGTATACATAAACAGTAGTGGCATTTTTATATTCATCTGGAAGTGTCCAAGTCGTTGTACCACCTTCTAAATTCCAGTGATATAATTTTTCTGAATCAGCAGTTGGATTTTTAAAGTCTTGTTTCACCCAAGGAATTAAATACGCATGGCCATCAAGTATAACATTTCCATTTAGCTTAATAACACGTTCTCTAGCATTGTCTTTTCTAGTTACATCGACAACATCCCCATTGCTTGGGTCCTTCAATTTTATTTCCTTTTCTAAGTTCGTCTTGCTTTTATCCCCTTCTACATTTGTCCAGTTCGTTACATAATATTTTTGTAGGAATTTAGTAGGTAAATTCGTATCAAATGTCATACGAATAAAGTTATCGAAATTCTTATCAGATTGCCATCCTTCGAAACCAGCTAATTCAAATCCACCGAGCAATGGGTGATCAGCGGTTCCACCTACTTCAGGCCAATTCAACACCCAAGAATCTCTTTGGTGATTACTAATAAAGCGCAGTACTTCTGAGTTAATCCCTTTACTTTCCGGTCCACCGTAGTTTTTATCAGTAGCCCAATGTTGCCACGTTGAGTAATTGGCCATAGAACCACCAAATTCCGTTGTTAATCTCCAACCTCTATCTTTAAATTGATCTGCTATTCTATTTGATTCCCATTGATTTTGATACCATACATCTAAATAAATAAAGTCAAGATCAGGAACAGCCGTTTTCAATTCATCTAGTCTTTTCGCACGCGATCCAGAATACAAATCTTTTAATTTATTAATTGTATAAGATTGATCTAACCATCCCCATCCTAATGAACTTGGACGATCAATAAAATCATTATTGAAAGCTTTCGCTTCTGGATAAGTTTCTTGAGCATTTATATGGACACCAAATTGGGTATTATACTTATGCCCCTCTTTAATAAGCGTATTTAAATCTTTAACGCCTCCCATACGTTCGCCCACATCACCATAATCTGGATGACCACTATCATGCCCTTCGTTTGCATATCCTTTTAATATGACCGCTTGCCCCAATTCATCTGTAGCAAGAGCAACCTTTTTCACATTATCAGATGTTTTTAAGAATGGTTGTTGCGCTTGTGAGCCGAAATTCATTGCAATACGCATTCCAACATTATTGTTTACATCTTGGTATCCTTTAATGTCTTGCATAATATCACGGTATGCAATCGCCGCATCTTGCCAGTCTGCCTTATTATCATTATTCAAATCTTTAGCAATAGCTATTTTAATAGTTGGTTTATCTTTTTGTGGTTCTGGCATAAAATCTCTTTGATAATAAAGTGCACTAGAACCGATTCCCATTGCTTTAGCACCATTTTTATTTACATATCGATTTGCAACTAAATTTTTATAGCCGTCCACTTCTGAACTAGACCATACACCTGCGCTCAATTCGTCAGTTGACAAGAATGCTATATAATTTTTAGTAGATGTACCTATTTCTCCCATAGAAGAATCTACGCTTACATCTACATCACCTGTTTTCCTAACATCTGTACTAATATTCGTTAATTTAGCTTTTGCACCTTTTTGTTCCGAATTTACCGATATAAAGTTCATATCAGCAAACTCAACCATCTCGATTTTGGCACTACCATTATTCTTAATTTCATCGAAGCTATAAATAACCTTATTATCATTCACCTTTACAGATACCTTAAATACCGCATCAAGGTTTTTCATTTCATCTACAACTTTTAATGTATATAGTGCTTCACTATCGTTTAACTTTTCAAAGTTTACTTTAGGATAGTATAGTCCACCATTTATTTTCAATCCGTAAACAGGAGCCTCCTGTCCGCTCATTACTTTATCGCCTACTTTGTATTTCACAATCCGCGGGAATACTTGGTCAATTGTGACGTCCATATACTTTGACTTTATTATATTTTCTACTGGTTGAGTATCTGGAGGCTTTGGTGCACTATATTCCTTTATTTTGACATTTGAAATCGTAATATCGGCAGCACCTCGGCTTTTTTCAAATCCTAGTAAGCCAGCTTGATCTACACCACCTGTTAAAGTCCAAGAATCTACCTTTTTACCATCAATGTATAATGTCGCAACATCGTCCATGAATACTAAACGTAAATGGTATGTTTGTTTTGCTTTTAACGGCACGTTTGAAGTCATCGACGTCCAATTGTTTATAGGACCAAAAGTTTCTCCAAAATACTGATCGTTCGTATCCCCTGTTCCCACATATGTGTATGTAGATGAATTTTGAACACGATAGATGAATCCAAAACGATTCATCTTATCAGTATTAGTAGTAACATCCGCTTCAAAAACACCATTTTTAATCGCCTTCATTTGGTTGTAGACAATTCGATTCTTTTGGGTAGATGTAACACCGAAAGTGGCTGAACCATCTTCATTATAGGTAACTTTTCCGTCACCTGAGATAATTTTCAAGTCGCCTTCTTCCAATTTATTATCCGTAATGTCGACAAGTTTTTCATTTCCTGGATCTGTGCCTCCATCCCCAGACGCCTTTCCTAATTCAATGAGCACTTGACTATTTTTATCTCCATAAGCACCAAGTTTAATCGCTTCCTTACCTGTAAGAAGGTTATTTACATCATTAGATAACGTAACCGGTCCAAATAAATCTTTTCCATCTAATGTAATATTCAAATTGGTTTTATTATAATCAATTTGAATAGAGTGCGAAGTTCCAGACTCTGGAAGTGGAACATTAGGTCTAGTTTTTAACCAATCACCTTTCCCTTGATATTTGTATTCGTAGAACCATCCAAGTGAGTCGTAGCCTACAAAAACGAAATTATTATTGTCAATATAATGTGGATAGAAACCGAACCTAGTATCTTCTCCCTTTGTTTCTGGAATAAAACTATATTCCATCGTTCCTGATTCTTTAGCGACTTTATTCTGCTCTTGAAAAACTGCAGCTTTAGCCCCATTATCGTTGCCAGCACCTGCTCCAAGCCTTGCATATGACTTACCATTTTGTTCTATTAATGCATTAATTTCGTTTCCAACAGATGAAATTGTAACCCATGGATTAGACGTATTTGCCCCTACATGTAGCGGCACAATCATGCTTACTAAAAGTGTTGGCACAATCAACATACATGCAAGAAGGGTATTAAAAACTCTCTTGAAATGCTTATTTTCCAATTCTTCTCCTCCTTTGAATTTAAAATTTTGGTTAAAGACGATACCTGCACATTAATTTTTAAATAAACAAAAACCTGAAAGGCACCGCTTTCACTTATGTTTAGAATAGTTTTTTTAAAGTGCCTACACAATAAAGATATTGTTTCTTTTTTTAGGTATATTGTCTTTTTAAAAACGCTTACAAGACAAAGATATTGTTAGCTTTTTCAAGTGTATTTTTTGGCGAAACCCCACTAAAATTCAATTAGTTTGATTGTACATGGCTATTAGTACTTACCATTTTCTTTATATATAAAGGGTCCCCATATACCTTTACCTGAAGCTATAGTTACTACTGCCCTTGCTGTTCTCGATTTTCATTCTAGGGTTTTCACCATGTTGGACACACTAAAAAAAGAGCAGACGAATGTCTGCTCTTAATTTTTCATTCCGTTTAAAAATTGATTCTGATGCAATTATCACTTAAAGCTAGAAAGAAATAAAGGACAAATAGAAGGAAAGATATCGTACTAACTTTGAAGCTCCGCTGTTTGTTTTACTTTAGCAAACCATGAGTTGGCTGTCTCTTTCAACACGAGATTTAGTTCTTCAGCATTCCTTTTACCAGTATCTTTTAACCAATCACGACCTGCTTGTTCGCCGCTTATAGCAAAAGGTGCCACACCGTCCTTCCAGGTTGCTCGACCACATAACACTCCGTTAAAGGTAGAACCGGATTCTTTAGCAAATTTCAATGTTTCTTGGAATAATTTAGCACTTACACCTGCACTTAGGAAGATAAACGGCAGCTCAGTTACTTCACTTTGTTCTTTGAAAAAAGAAGCAGCTTCTTCTTTTCTGTAAACGAATTCACCTGTCGTATACCCTTCCACAAAATTCATATCCACCGGAACCTCTACTTTTAAAACATCTACTTGGTATTGAGATTTCGAGAACTCCTTCATAGCCTCAATCACTTTATGTGGTTTTATTTTTGCGTACTCTTTATTTTTCGCATCATCATTTTCAGCATCATAAGTAACAATCTCCAGGAAAAATGGAATATCTTCAGCAGCACACTCAGATCCGATACGTTCCATATAGACATGTTTATAGTTATTAATTTTTTCATCTTCATCGAAATCATAGTAGAGTAAGAATTTAATAGCATCGGCACCTGCTGCCTTTAATCGTTTCACTGACCATTCCGATAATAAATCTGGTAACCGTCCTACTTCTGACGCATCGTATCCGGTTTTTTCATACGCTACTATTAAGCCTGATTCTTTATCTCGGACCTTTGCCGCTGGCAGTCCGTATTCCGGGTCCAAAAGAATTGCTGTTGCAAATGGTGTTAATTCCTCAGAAACCAATTCTTTGAAACGGATAATGCCCTCATCTCCAACATGACTTGCACCGCCAGACGCAATCATTTTTTTCAACGAACCGCGTTGATCAATAGCCAATGCTCCAATTATGCCATTTTCAGCAGATAAACGTTTTAGAGCTTCCAATTTATTCTTGGTTAGTTCTAACATCAACATTCTCCTCTACCAATCTATTTTTTCAATTTTAATGAGATCAAAGTATTGTTTAAACTTATTTATATTAATATAACCAGTACCAACTTCCATCGTATTTAATATTCCTGTAGTCATCGCCGTTTTAAGAACAGTCTCAACCGTTTGATTTTGATATAATGCCACAGCTAATCCTGCAACTGTCGCATCACCAGACCCAACAGGATTGATCACTTCTATTTTCGGAATCGTAACTCTGTAATAGTCCTCGCCATGCCTAACTAAAGCACCTTCACCACCCATCGACATGATAATCCACTCAATTCCAGTAAATAGTTCATGGTCTAATGCTTGCTTCAAATCTATGATTCCCATTTCCATGTTAATGCCCAACAACTGAGATAATTCCGCTTTATTTGGTTTAATGGCAAATGGTTTTTCTTTATGCACCAAGGCGTTTTTCAAAGATTCTCCTGACGAATCTATAATCACTGGAATTCCATTGTTATTACAGATTTTTAACATTTGATAATAAAAGTTATTCGGTAACCCTTTCGGCAAACTGCCCGAAATTGTCACAAGTGAAGCTTTTGTAAGCAGACATTCAAATTTTTCTAAAAAAGTTGCCCCTTCTTCGTTGGATAATGTCGGTCCTGATTCTAAAATCTCTGTTTGCATCCCTTCATGAAGAATGGCAATACAATTTCTTGATTCTTTTTTAATTTTTAAAAAGTCATTTGGAATATTGCTTTTATTTAATTCTTGAACAATGTATTCGCCAATCGTACCACCAAGCACACCTGTCGCTAGAACAGCTTCTTCCATTTGAGCGATCACTCGCGCCACATTCAAGCCCTTTCCACCAGCAGTTTTATGAACTGTTTCCACACGGTTAACAACATCTAACTTTAATTCATGAGTCGAATAGGAAATATCGACAGATGGATTCATGGTGACAGATAAAATCATTTGAAATCCCTCTTTCAGAAAAATATTTAAGCTTGAAAACGGCACACACCATCAAGATAGGTAGCTGCTAAATCCATCGCTGGCGTCAGTACTATAAAGTCAGCAACATATCCCTCAGCGATTTTCCCACATTCGCCATCTAGTTGAATACTTTTAGCTGGTGCAGTACTCGCCATATAAATTGCTTGCTCGGGCGCGGCAATTCCCCAATCGACGACATTTTTTACAGCATCTTTTAATTGCAAAATGCTACCTGCTAAACTTCCGCTTTCCAAACGAGCCATCCCATCTTTTACTTTCACAGGAAATTCTCCCAATTGATACGTTCCTTCAGGCATACCTCCGGCCATCATACAATCGGATACCATTACAACCTTTTCTCTGCCGCGAACATTCATTAAAATATTTAAGGCAACAGGATGAACATGATGTCCATCACATATGATTTCGGCAAAAACATCTTTTAAATTCATGGCTGCTCCAACCATCCCTGGTTCACGATGGTGCAGCGGACTCATACCATTAAAAGTATGAACAAAAATGGATGCACCTTTTTCACTAGCTTGCTTCGTTTCTTCATAAGTTGCATCACTGTGGGCCAATGCCACTATAATCTCTTCTCCTACAGCATATTCAATGAATTCCACTGCTCCTTTTCTTTCAGGTGCAATCGCAATTTTTTTAATAGAATCATTTGATAATTTCTGCCAACCTTTCAACATATCAACTGAAGGGTCACAAAAATATTTCGTGTTTTGTGCTCCTTTATGCTTTTCAGTAAAAAACGGTCCTTCTAAAAAGATACCTTTAATTTTTGCGCCCTGTACTTTCTTGTAATTGGCACCAATCATTTCAACGACATTATTCAACGATTCTATTGAGGATGTTAAAGTTGTCGGTAAAAAGGATGTAACGCCGCAAGAAAGGAGTCCTACCGATATTTGATTTAGTCCTTCAAAATTATTGTCCATAACGTCGTGATTTCTAAAACCATGAATATGTGTATCCACTAGACCAGGAGCAATCCAATATCCTCCATAATCGATGATTTCTTCCGCTTCTTCTGGCCTGTTCTCTAAAAATATACCGAATTTCCCATCTTTTATCTCCAAAAAACCAGGACCTACAACCTTCTCCTCAAGAAAGAACTTATCTGCAAAGATAAAAATAGACATGTATGTTTCCCCTAACCTAGTTACTCATATTCGTAGATAGTAACACCTTTAACGACACGGTTCACCGTTCCTGTCGGTGAAGGCGTATCTGGTGTATTACCTACTTTCACGGAGGCTAACAGTGATATTGTTTGCCCAATCATAACAAAAGGTAATGCTAAGTAAGCATCTGGTACAGACTGTGCCTCGCTACCAAATACAAACATATTCCCAGCGTAATTCGTTTCTCCATTAACCTCGATGGCACATATATAGCTGGCAATGTTGTCTTGTTGCATTTCGTTTAACATATCTAAATCATATTGACGTGTATACGGATTGTTAGAAACAAACACAAAAACTAATGATTTTTCGTTTACAAATGATTTTGGACCGTGCCGGAATCCTAGCGGTGAATCAAAAGCGGTGACAATTTTTCCAGCTGTCAGTTCTAATACTTTTAATTGTGATTCTTTTGCTAAACCTTCTAAACTACCAGAACCTAAGTAAATAATTCGGTCAAAATCCAAATCTACTATCTTTTGGATAGCGCCTTCCCTTTGAATGACACTTTCACCCATTTGATGAATTTCTTTCACTATCTTTGATTTTTCTTCAGTCGATATAGGATCAAAAACAAGTAATGCCGTTAACGCCATGCAAGTATAACTTCCTGTCATTGCAAAACCATGATCATTTGATTTTTCAGGCATCAATAGCAATAAGTTTTTGTCATTATTCACGGCCTGTTTAGCTAATTTTCCATCTTTCGCACAAGTAATCGTGATTTGATACAAATCGCTTACTATTTGCTCAGCTAATTGTACGGCAGCGACACTTTCTGGGCTGTTCCCGCTTCTAGCAAATGAAACGAGTAAGGTTGGAAAATCCTTTTTGAAAAATTGGTAAGGATTTGAAACTAACGTAGTTGTCGGGATACTTAGTACTTCCCACTGTTGTTCATCTACTTTTTCTATTACATAAGGGGTGACTGTATCACCAACATAAGCAGACGTTCCAGCGCCTGTAAAAATAACTCGAACCCGATTATGTTTCGTTACTATTTTTTGCAAAAACTCATCAATTCTCTCGCTCTTCTCCATATACAAAGCAAAGGTTTCAATCCATAAATCAGGCTGCCGTCTTATTTCCGCCGTTGTTATCAATGCACCTAACGAAACTAATTTTTCTTGACTTAATGTAAACATATTCGTTCACTCCTCTACCTATTTGCCATCATTTTCTCCATAAATGAAGATCGACGCCGCCCCATTACTTACCTTCAAATACTCGTAATCCTGCACCAACAACTCCATTATTTTGTGCCAATGTACTGATGCTCATCTGCTCCAAAAGATGTTGTTGCTCAGGCAGCTGAAAACTCTTTAGCTTCACTTTAATCAACTCTAGTAGAAATGGATTTTTCACAATGACACTGCCACCAAAAACCATTCTATGCGGATCTAATAAACAGGAAATCTTATAAAGACCTTGAGCTAAATAATCAGTTACCTCATTGATAATGGACTGATATTCTGGTACTCCGTTTATATAACTAGCAAAAACATCTTTTGTTGAAATAGTATCTACCTGTAAGTCTCTTTCGGCTATTCTCTGGATCCCTGGTCCAGCAGCGATTTTTTCTAATCGTTCATTGATCCCCTCCTTCGATAGAACAGGGATCAAACCTAGTTCTCCAGCAAACCCTGCCCCCCTAAAAAATGAGCCTTTATTGATGATAGAACAAGATATTCCCGTACTTATAGTCACGTAGACAAAGGTTTCATTTCCTTTTACATGTGCTGCTCTCCATTCAGCAAAAGCCGCCATATAGACATCATTGTCAATCGTGATCCGCTGGATTCCAAATTGCTCCTGCAAACGGACTGAAATAGGAAACTGGCTCCACGGTAAATTGTTTTGAAAAACGGCAATTCCATTCTCACAATCCACTTTTCCCGGTACTCCAACACCAATACCCTCGATATCAGCGATGGAAATTGATGATTTTCTAAGAACTTGTTCCACAGCTTCTACAACTCTACCAAACATTTTTTCCCGGTCTAAAGGATCACTTTTTACTTCGGTACGTTCAAGCAGTTCGCCTGTATCTGAAATAACTCCCGCTGCAATCTTTGTTCCCCCAACATCAATGCCGACTGCCTTTTTCATTTGTCTGCACCCCTAGGTTTGTATTTAAAGTATTGAGTAATTTTCTACAATTGTTATCGTTGAACATATATTTGCGGTTCATTGATCAATCCACTTGCCCTAATTGATTTATACGTATTTCCGATTGTAATTATAAAGCAGCCCTAAAAGACCAGCTAATCCAATCAACATCATACCCAGTTCAAATTTACCAGCTGTTTTTTGGTAGACGATAATGAAAGATAGGCATACGAGAAACACAACAATTTTAATAACGAATACGATATTAGCCTTCATTTGAAAAATCCTCCCACCTGATTTCACTAGGTGCCAACGTCACTTCTACCCTGTTTCCTTGTCCATCGTAGACAAACGTCATTTGTTCGACCATCGAATTGTTAACAATCGCCATTTTTCGGATGGATGGATATGCATGAACTTCACAATAAATATTGCTCGCATGATACTTTTGAAATTCCTCTTCTTTATGGGCAGCATAGTATAAAGCACGCATCAGCAGACGTGTATTTTCTTCACTGTATGGAAGCCCTGCTATATAGACAGCTCTGCCTTCTCCAAACGGATGAGTAGAAAGATGAACTTCACCATTTGAATATTCAATTATTTCGGTTTCTTCTGATAACGCATAAACATTCTTCATTCCTTCGCCAAAATCAAATTGGCTGCTGTCAGCAGAAATAAAATGATTTTCGACAGGATTAATAAAATATTTATCTGTTGATAGGCTAAATCCAAGTTCCTTATCAACGCCTAAGACATTCGCCAATTGAAAATAATGTCCTTCATGCTGATAAGCTGTAGGTTCCCCAATACCTATGAATCCTCCGCCATTATACATCCAAGCTCTGATTGTAGTGACTAACTTTTCATTAATCCAGTTAGCACCTCCTGAAAAAGCTGTTCCCACATCACCGGCATTAATAATGACGTCAATATCCTCAGATATCCCATCATTCATGACATCATCAAAACTCATGAACGTAACTTCCACTGCAGCCCCACTCAAGGACTCTAAAACACCTAAATAAGAATAAATTTGTTTATACCATAGTGCATGAGCAACCATATGTGTTTGCCAAGTTCTCAACTTGCCCCAAGAATTCAAAATCGCAACTTTAAGACCGCAGTATGGCTTCACACCTTTGATTGTGTCATGAATTTCACGAAATTCCTCAGTGACTTTTTCAATATAGGAGATAAATTCTGGAAATTGATACGCTAGACTTAAATACCCCCCATAGCCGATACGATCAACAGGATTACGCAGTAAGGCTCTACGCGCCGTTAGCCAATTTTCATTCGCTTCAATCGCCGGGTTGTTACCTTCGTAAAAAGTATCTGGAAAGAAATAAGGTAAGAAACGCCCTTCTGTATATCGAACATGTGGTATATCTGCAATCATACGCAATGTAGCCCCACCGCCCACACTGCCTACAACTGCATCCAATCCGATATTCTCAAAGTATTTCCCATATGGTTCTGTACCAATCCAGTTATCACCAAGGAACATCATTGCTTCTTTTCCACTTTCATGGACAATATCCACAAGTTTCTTTGCTTCTTCAGCAACAAACTTATGAACAAAATCTATATAATCTAAAAAAGCTGGAGTTGGAATTCGAAACGAAGTATTATAATAACCTTGATCAACAATGTCCTCCGGTCTTAAGCGATAGCCTTTTTCTTTTTGAAAAGCATCCAAAGCAGCAACTGAAACACTTGCACCATATCCGAACCAATCGACAAATTTCTCTTTGCCAAGATTATTGAACACAAGGGTAAAATGATAGAAAAACGTTGTAAACCTGACTACATCTGTATCCGGATTTTCTGTCAGCCATTGTTTTAAATAGTTTTTCATAAATTCATTAGAATGTGGCTGCCTGACATCAAAAGGAATATCATGTGGCTTATCTCCCCAATTATTAGTAATATGATTGTACATTTGGGTTGGATCCCAAATCGCATAGACTAGGAATGAAACCGTATATTCATGCCAAGGAATCGCCTTCGTAATCAAAACACGATTTTGATCTTCTTTTACTTCCCAATCATTAACGTCAACAACTTCTCCTGTTGTCCGATCAATAACCTCCCAGTATTTTTTTGGACTGTGAACATAATCCGGTTTTAATTGTTCCTCAAAGTAGCCTTTCATAAAATCAATTTCGAGGGTGTCAGTAAGCGCCGTATTGAACAAGCTCATTAAATAAAGTTGCTGGCATTCATCCATATGCTTCTCTGCGAACTCATTGTGAGCTCGAGCAACAAAATAAGTCGTATAAATTTTCGCATCCAATTGTTTAATATCATCATCTAGTTTCGTTCCATCACTATCGCGAATCGCATCTGCACCCCATCGTTCCATTAATTCTTTCGTTTCCTTAAGAAAATTTTCTTCACTCGGTAAAGTAACTCGGCCTTTTTTCCTTTTCATGTAAATCCTCCTCTAATCCTTTAAACCACCAAGGGTCATTCCTTGTGTTAATTTTTTTTGAACAATGATATATAAAATCAAAGTTGGTAGCATGACAAGAACCATTCCTGCATACATTTGACCATAGTTTGCAGCAGATTTTTGAGCTGCCATCAAGTTCATTAACCCAACAGGTAACGTCTTATTCGGCCCTGGAATTAATGTTAAAGCAATAATGTATTCGTTCCAAAAGGCAAGAAAATTAAATAAAATGACGGCAATAATACTTGGACGAGCTATCGGAATCATAACTGAAATCATTGTTTTGAAATATCCAGCACCATCAACCAATGCAGCTTCCTCATACGTGGATGGAAGCGATTGAAAAAAACTAGACAGCAAGTAAATCGTGAATGGTAACGCCGTCGCCGCATATACCACAGCTAAAATAAATAAATTGTCTAGTAGCAATCCATCACCTAGTTGGCCTCGTAAAAAGTTATCTCCGTCCAATAACATCAAGAAAATTGGCACAACAATGTAGTTCACATTGATGAATAATCCAGCTTTAAAAAAAGTATTTATTAATTTGCTTCCTCTAAAGGTATATCTTGCCAACACATAAGCTGCTGGTAAAGCCACAATCAATAAAATAAGAAGGGCCAACGCCGTTACCATTACTGAATTCAACATATAGGTACCCATGTTTGCCTTTTGGAAAGCATCGATAAAGTTTTGAAAATAGAAACTTTTCGGCATGGCCCAAGGACTTCCATAAAACTCCGAATTTTGCTTCACTGAGGCTAAGAAAACCCACGCAACAGGAATAACAATTGAAATTGCTAACGTAATAAGTGCTACGTAGATAAAACAGCGATA
>NZ_JAKUFR010000095.1:0-16640 GCF_022663555.1 Bacillus cereus group sp. BfR-BA-01381 | reverse complement strand
GCGGCGCTAGCAAAGCAGAAAGCTTCGCAAGGTGATGGGGATTCGGGAGATGAAAAGGCGAAGGCAATTGCAGCAGCGAAGGCGAAAGCGGCAGCGGCTGCAAGGGCGAAGACGAAGGGTGCTGAAGGTAAGAAGGAAGAGGAAGCGAAGCAGGAAGAGCCATCTGTGAATCAACCGTATTTAAATCAGTATGTTGAAGTTATTAAAGGAAAAATAGGAGAGGATACATTAGTAGATTGCTACATTAATAAACTTTCCAAAGATGTGCCAACTCTTGTAGTGGAGCCCTCAAAATATTATGAAGTAATGGAGTTACTGCGATCCCATGAGGAACTTGCATTTGATTATATGTCAGAGTTACATGCGACGGATTTTGTGACACATATGGAAGTGTATGTTCATTTATTTTCATATGGAAAGAAACAGTCAGTAGCGGTGAAGGTGAAGCTGGATAGGGAAGCGCCGCAAGTAGAATCAGTGACAGCGCTTTGGAGAGGGGCGGACTGGCCAGAGCGAGAAGCGTATGATTTGCTCGGCATTGTATTTAAGGGACATCCGAATTTATCGCGTATTTTAATGCCCGATGATTGGATAGGTCATCCGCTTAGAAAAGATTATGAACCGTATGATGTGGAGGTGTAGCTAAATGATCCGTACGGAAGAAATGCTTTTGAATGTAGGTCCTCAGCATCCGAGTACACACGGTGTGTTCAGGCTTGTTATTAAAATTGACGGGGAAATTATTAAAGAAGCTACACCGGTTATTGGATATTTGCATCGCGGGACCGAAAAGATTGCAGAGAGCTTACAGTATACGCAAATTATCCCTTATACAGATCGGATGGACTATTTATCGGCTATGACGAATAATTACGTCATTTGCCACGCTGTAGAGACGATGATGGGGCTTGAAATCCCAGAGCGAGCTGAATACTTGCGAGTACTTGCAATGGAACTTGGAAGGATTGCGAGTCATCTCGTTTGGTGGGGGACAAATCTTCTCGATATAGGAGCGGTCAGCCCGTTTTTATACGCATTCCGTGAGCGGGAGATGATTATTAATTTATTAAACGAATTATGCGGTGCCCGGCTTACTTTTAACTATATGAGAGTCGGCGGTGTAAAGTGGGATGCGCCGGACGGTTGGATTGAAAAAGTGGAAGAATTTGTTCCGTATATGAGAGAGCAATTGGCGGGTTACCATGATCTCGTTAGTGGCAATGAGATTTTCTTAAATCGTGTAAAAGGCGTTGGTATATATAGCGAAGAAGATGCAATTTCATATTCTTTAAGCGGAGCAAATTTGCGGTGCACCGGAGTAAACTGGGATCTTCGCAAGGATGAACCGTACTCCATTTACGACCGTTTTGATTTCGATATTCCTGTTGGGAGCGTGGGGGATGCTTGGGATCGCTACGTTTGCCGCATGAAGGAAATTGAGGAGGCGTTAAAAATTGTCGAGCAAGCTGTCCAGCAATTCCCGAAAGAAGGAGCAGTACTTGCGAAAGTACCGAAGATTATTAAGGCTCCTAAAGGGGAAGCTTTCGTCCGTATAGAGTCGCCGCGAGGAGAAATTGGTTGCTATATTGCTAGTGACGGAAAGAAAGAGCCATACCGTTTGAAGTTTCGCAGGCCGTCTTTTTACAATTTGCAAATTTTACCGAAGTTATTGAAAGGTGAAAACATCGCCAATTTAATTACGATTTTAGGTGGAGTGGATATTGTACTTGGGGAGGTTGATGGCTAATGATTGAAACGCTCTTACAATCACCTTCTAGCTGGACGAATTTCTTCATTTTTTTCGGATTAGCGGTGCTCCTATTATTTGCAGTCCTTGGCTTCGTTACATATGGTATTTTGGCAGAACGGAAAGTGATGGGTTTTATGCAAGGGCGGATTGGACCAAATCAAGTAGGAGGCCGGTTTGGTCTGCTGCAAACGGTAGCCGATGTTTTAAAACTATTACTGAAAGAGGATAGTATTCCGAAGGCGGCAGATAAACCGTTGTTTATATTAGCACCTGTTATTGCATTCGCGCCAGCATTTATGGTTCTTGCAGTTATCCCATTTACTGATAAATTTCAGTTCGCGGATATTGGCGTAGGCTTACTGTATTACATTGCTGTTTCTGGCATTACGACGATTGGCGTCGTAACCGGAGGATGGGCATCGAATAATAAATATTCCCTTTTAGGGGGGATGCGTGCAGCGGCGCAAATGATTTCTTATGAAATTCCGCTCGTAATGAGTGTAATCGGAATCGTTTTGTTAGCTGGTAGCCTAAATTTAAATGAAATCGTAGCAGCGCAGGAGAATGTTTGGTACATTTTCGTGCAACCAATCGGTTTCGTCGTATTTTTAATCGCGGCGGTAGCAGAGTTAAATAGGACGCCGTTTGATTTACCAGAAGCTGAGTCGGAGCTTGTTTCTGGATATCATACGGAATACTCAGGGTTTCGCTGGGCGTTTTTCATGCTTTCAGAGTACGTATATTTCTTCGGGATGGCATCTTTAATTACTGTGCTCTTTTTAGGCGGATGGAATCCAGTTATGTTCCTTGGATTCATCCCAGGTGCCGTATGGTTTGCTTTAAAGTTTAGCAGTGTAGTTTTTCTATTAATTTGGTTCCGCGTTACGTTTCCGCGTATAAGAGGTGATCAGTTAATGGAGTTTGGCTGGAAAGTATTATTGCCAATTGCACTTGCAAATATTTTCTTAACGGCATTGATTAAGGAGTTATTCTTCTAATCTATGAGGGGGGTGCCAGTAAGAGATGAAAGGGCTATTTAAAGGACTAAAATATACATTAAGCAATTTGAGTAAAAAGAAGGTGACGTATGATTATCCGAATCAACCATTGCCATTGCCAGATCGTTTTCGAGGGATTCAAAAGTTTTATCCAGAAAAGTGTATTGTTTGTAACCAGTGCTCCAATATTTGTCCGACAGACTGTATTCAGTTAACGGGGAAAAAACATCCGGATCCTACGAAAAAAGGAAAAATTATCGACACGTACGATATTAATTTTGAAATTTGTATTCTTTGTGATTTATGTACAGAAGTTTGTCCGACAGAGGCGATTGTTATGACAAATAACTTTGAACTCGCGGAATATTCACGGGATGACTTATTCAAAAATTTGCAGTGGCTTGATGAAAACGACGAAAATGTCAGGAAGGAGAATAAAGCATGAATGGCGAGTTTATAGCATTCTTTATACTATCCTTGTCTGCAATTATCGGCGGCGTTCTTATGTTGAATTTAACGAAGGTCATGCATATGATGCTAGCTCTCGTTCTAACATTTCTTAGCATTGCAGGTTTGTACTTTCTTTTATCAGCTGAATTTATCGGGGTTGCACAAATTTTACTTTACTCGGGTGCGATCACAATTATTATGATTTTTGGCATTATGTTAACGAAACATAACGCAGAAAATGAATCACGTCTTACTCTTCGAAAATGGATTATCTTCTTTGCGGTTGTAGCATTTGGGGCAGTTATGTATTTCGCTGTTAACAGTATTGATTTTGCAAATGAAAGCACACAAGGAAGTTTACCTCTCCATGAAAAAAACACACTTCAAATCGGTACACTTCTCTATTCAAAATATATTATTCCATTTGAGCTAACTTCAGTTATTTTACTTGTAGCACTTGTTGGCGCAATTATTCTTGCGAAGAAGGATGAGAAAGAGGAGGATTCCAATGAGTAGCGTTCCTGTTTCTGCGTATTTAACGCTTGCGATTATTTTATTTTGCATCGGTTTATTTGGAGCTTTAACGAAGCGCAATACAGTGATTGTATTAGTTTGTATTGAATTAATGCTGAACGCAGCCAATTTAAACTTAGTAGCGTTTAGTAAATTAGGTTTGTTCCCAAATTTAACAGGGCAAATTTTCTCTCTGTTTACGATGGCCGTAGCAGCAGCGGAGGCGGCGGTAGGACTCGCCATTTTAATTGCTTTATATCGTAATCGTACGACAGTTCATGTAGATGAAATGGATACGCTTAAAGGATAACATTGTGACCGAAAAGGGGGAAGGAAACAATGATCGATTATGCATGGCTCATACCGCTTTTCCCGCTTGTTTCATTTTTGTTATTAATTATATTCGGGAAGAAAATTAGAGAAGGAAGCAGTGTACTTAGTATTTTCTTCGTCTTTCTCTCCTTTATATTTGCGGTACTGGTATTAATAGAACGGTTTTCGACAGTACCAGTGAAGCATAAGTGGATATGGCTTAGAGCTGGAGATATTGATATATCATTTGGCTTTGAAGTGACTGCATTAGGAGCTTTAATGCTGTTTATCGTTACGCTTGTGAGTTTACTTGTACACGTGTATTCGAAAGGTTATATGAAAGGTGAGGAAAGATTACCAACCTTTTATGCCTATTTAGGACTCTTTACATTTGCGATGCTCGGGCTTGTTATATCACCGAATTTATTACAGCTTTATATATTTTGGGAGTTAGTCGGCCTTGGTTCGTTCTTACTCATCGGTTTTTATTTCTTTAAAGAAGAAGCGAAGGCTGCCGCAAAAAAGGCTTTTATTATGACACGTATTGGAGATGTCGGTTTATTTATTGGGATGATCTTAATTTTCTGGCATGCAGGTAGTTTTGAATATGACGCAATTTTTAGAGCGATTCATACGGGTGATCTGACTCCGACAATGATTACAATAACGGCGATATTAATTTTTATCGGGGCGATGGGGAAATCAGGTCAGTTCCCGCTTCATACGTGGTTACCAGATGCAATGGAAGGGCCGACGCCTGTTTCGGCACTTATTCATGCGGCGACGATGGTCGCAGCTGGCGTATATTTAGTGGCAACGATGTTTCCACTATTTTCAGCAAGTGCGGTGGCGATGCAGACGGTAGCAATTGTTGGAGCCTTCACTGCAATCTTTGCAGCTTCCATCGGTCTTGTACAAACGGATATAAAGAGAGTACTTGCTTATTCTACAGTTAGCCAGCTCGGGTATATGATGCTTGCACTAGGATCTGCCGGTTATGTAGCTGGTGTGTTCCATTTAACGACACACGCTTTTTTTAAAGCATTACTATTTTTGGCAGCAGGAAGTGTCATTCATGCAGTGCATACGCAAAACATTAATAAAATGGGCGGTTTACAGAAGAAGATGAAAGTAACAGGTGCACTATTTTTAATCGGTACACTTGCGATTAGTGGTGTGCCACTCCTTTCCGGTTTCTTTAGTAAAGATGAAATTTTAGCGGCAGCTTGGATGAACGGCAATTACGTTTTATTCGTCTTAGCGATAATTGCAGCATTCCTAACAGCGTTCTACATGTTCCGCCTATACTTTCTTGTCTTTACGGGGGAAGCGAAGACGAAGGAAGATGTGCATGAATCGCCCCGCATCATGACGTATCCGATGATTGTCCTTGGCGTTCTTGCAGTCGTGGCAGGCTATATAAATACACCATGGTTTGGAACGTTTCTCGGAGATTGGCTTACGAAAGATGTAGCGTTTAAAGTGCGAGAGGCGCACGGACCAGTTTGGATTATGATTGTTGCGACGCTCGTTTCTTTGACTGGGATTGCTCTTGCATATGTCATATATGGCAAGAAATCTATTTCTAGAGATTGGGCTGGTGGCGAGGACTCGCCTCTTTATAAACTTTTGAAAGAAAAATATTATGTGGATGAACTATACAATATGACGGTGCTTCCTATTACGAAAGGAATCGCTCATGTGCTTCGCCTATTTGAAGTGTATGTAGTCGAAGGAATTGCCGTTTTAATAGGGAGTTTAGTGAAAGGGATAAGTGCAATTGGCTCTAGACTCCAAAACGGAAATGTACAAGTGTACGGGACTGTAACAGCTGTTTCACTTGCAGTACTCTTCATTATTTTGCTCTATACGGGAGGGGATTTACGATGAATGATTTGTTATTAACGTTCTTCATTTTTTCCCCGCTTTTAGGAATTCTCTTACTTACATTAACACCGAAAAAAGAATCGCGTACAGTGCGAGCGCTCGGTTTATTTGGAACAGCGCTTCCATTCGGAATCGCTATCGTCCTCGCTTGTACATATGCTTCTGGAAAGAGTTTGTCTCTATTTGATGAAAAAGTGAAATGGATTACATTTGGGGATTTTGCAGCGGTGGATAAAAGGTGGTTTTCCATTTATTACGAGCTTGGTATTGATGGTTTATCGCTCGTTATGATGGTACTGACGGCCCTTCTAGCGATGCTTGCAGCAATTGCAGCATTTACTATTAAAAGAAACTTGAAAGCATTTTATATGCTGTTACTCATGTTAGAAATAGGGATGCTCGGTGTCTTCGCTGCTCAAAATTTAATGTTGTTCTTTATCTTCTTTGAAATTACATTGCCGCCGATGTTTTTATTAATTGGGAAGTGGGGGAAATTGTCGAGTGAAAAGGCTGCTTATAGTTATTTAATATATAACGGTATTGGCTCCGCTATTTTGCTTATCGTTTTCTCGGTTTTATTTGCGAAAACAGGTACAACCAATATTACAGAGCTTAAAGAAATATTAACGAGTGTAGGTACTGGCGGAGGAATGGCTGTCTCAAGTAGCTTACAGTTCGGCATGTTTCTTAGCATAATGATCGCTTTTGCGATTAAACTACCCGTTTTCCCGTTACATCGCTGGATGGTCAATGTACATATTGAAGCACATCCGGCTGTAGTTATGCTTCATGCAGGTGTTTTACTGAAGATTGGAGCATACGGTATAATCCGCTTCGGACAGGGACTATTCCCGGAATACTTTCGCGAGTTTGCAACGATCATTGCGATTTTAGGAGTCATCAATTTATTGTACGGAGCCTTCTTAGCGCTCATTCAAACGGACTTCCGGAAGGTGCTTGCTTACTCTAGTATTTCACATATGGGTATTGTATTAATGGGCCTTGGGGCGTTAAATGCACCAGGTACACAAGGCGCTCTATTCCAAGTTGTTTCGCACGGTTTAATTGCAGCCTTACTCTTTTTCTTACTTGGTGTTATAGAACAGCGTTTTGGAACGTCGGATATTACAGCACTTGGCGGACTTGCAAAAAGTGTACCGGTACTTAGCGGATTCTTCTTAGCGGGAGGAATGGCATCGCTTGGATTGCCGGGGATGTCCGGATTTGTTAGCGAATTTCTGGCCTTTCTCGGTTTATTCCAAGGAGAGCCAGTCGTTGCAGCGGCCGGAGTACTTGGCATCATTTTAACCGCTGTATACGTATTAAGAGCAACACTTCAAGTAACATTTGGTAAGAAAGAGTGGGAAGCGAAAACTGATATACACGGTTGGGAGTATGTTCCTATATTGCTACTTATCTTCTGCATTATTGCAATTGGCGTAATGCCAGAAATACTAGGGGATCCGCTTCAAAATACATTGAAAACATTGGGGGTGAAGTAGGATGGATATGAATACGTTACTTAGCTTATCGTGGCATCTCATGGTGCCAGAATTCATTATTCTCGGGGCTGCCATCCTTCTTTCCATATGTGATTTGTTTTTTAAGCTGAACCATAGATACGCAGCGCTTGGTGCAATCGCGGCGGTCGTATTAGCAATCGTGTCACTAATTATGCTATATAGCGAACCAGCAGGAGATATTTTAAATGGATCGTTTGTGTTAGATGGATTTTCAAAAGGATTTAAAACGTTGTTGTTAGGCGGAGCGGCCCTCATTTTATGCATCGCAATGAGTGATGATAAGAAAAATCCAATTGAAGATAAGGGAGAATATTATTACTTATTTTTAATGGCGCTTCTTGGGGCGATGTTTATGGCTTCTAGCGTTGATTTCATTACACTTTTCGTCGGTTTAGAATTGCTTTCACTTTCTTCCTACATTTTAGTAGGAATACGAAAAAAGAACCGTGCATCAAATGAGGCAGCAATGAAATATGTCATTAATGGAGGAATTGGAACGGCAATTACGCTCTTTGGAATGAGTTATTTATACGGCATTACAGGATCAACTAATATCGTGGATATGCAAAAGGTATTTGCTGGGGAACTGGCTGGTGGCATTCAGTTATTGCTAGCTCTTGCATTTCTATTATTACTCGTTGGGCTCTCATTCAAAATTGCGACAGTGCCGTTTCATATGTGGGCGCCTGATGTATATGAGGGGGCGGCTACACCTGTTACTGCTTTTCTTGGAACGATTTCTAAAATTGCGGGGTTCTTACTCATTATTCGTTTGTTCCTCATGGTTTTTGCAAGTGTATCGGTGCAAGGAGACACGCAATCTCTATACGGACGTATGAGCATATACATCGCTGTGCTAGCTAGTATTACGATGATTATTGGAAATGTAGTCGCATTAAAGCAATATAACGTAAAACGCCTATTTGCTTATTCAGGAATCGCGCATGCAGGATATTTACTCGTACCGCTTGTAGCATTATCACCATTTACGATGGATAGCATGTGGTTTTACATGCTTGCGTATATGCTTATGAATATAGGCGCATTTGCAATTATCCACGGCTTAATCTTACAAAGCGATAAAGAAAACATCACCATTTTCACCGGATTATATAAAAGGTCGCCATTTACAGCAATCGTGATGACGATTTTTATTTTATCGTTAGCGGGGATACCAGGAACAGCTGGTTTCATTGGGAAAATTAACATCTTTTTAGGGGCACTTCATGTAGAGCCAGCTCATTACGTATTAGCTTCTATTATGATGGGGACGACAGTCATTTCATTCGTATATTATTTCCGTATTTTACAGCAAATGTTTTTCCGTACGGGAGAAGTAGAAGAGAAAATTCGTTTGCCACTCAATATAAAGGTTGTGATGAGCCTTTGCGCAATTTCAATTGTAATACTAGGGATTATGCCGATGGTTGGGTACAATTTCTTTTATGAATATTTTCCATTAATGAAAGATTTCTTCTTCTTAGGGAACGTGGTACAATAGTGAAAATAAAAGGTGTGGAGTCGTTACTCTGCGCTTTTTATTTTGTGTGAACTACGATTGAAAATACATATAAGTATACGCTTTTAAAAAGAAAATTACGATGTAAAATGTAAGATGCTTATTTGTGTTTGAAAAAGTGTGGCTCCTACTTATTATGGTATCGTTTTTATATGATTTCGTAAGTAGTAGCTAGGTAAAAAGGAGTCGGTTTTTTGGCACATCTTTTAGGGCAACAAGCACTGATTGCTATCGTTTCGCATTTATTGTTTATTACCATTACGTGGTGGGCCTTACAAGGTATTCACATTGAGCGTTTAATGAAGCCTGGAAAGGTGATGCAGACGAGAGTATTACTTATCTTAATTACAATTGCAATTGGGACATCTGTAAGTAACTTTTTCCTTGATTATTTAGGCTATTCAAAGAGTTTAACGTATTTAGTAAAGTAAGTGTATAGAACCTCATATCTCCGTTAACAATGGGGATAGGAGGGGATGAAATTGAAGCTTAAAGCCATTCTTGTTGTTGCATTAAGTGTTGTTTTATTTTTGGTTGGGTATAGAGAGATGAAACCAATGAGCGATGAACAGAAGATGGAGAGTATGATCGCAGCTGTAGAGAAAAATGATGCTAAAGTAGAGAAATGGTCATGGCTAGCGCGAGAAACAAAAACGATTTCTAATATACATACGTTTCAAAAGTTGTTAAACGATGTGAAGGACAAGGCAAATATTCAAAAGTGGGAATTAGAGCAATCTCCAGATGGATATAAAGCTACATCCTATAAAAAGTTTTCTTCTTATGAAGAACGAGTAGTAGTAACTTGGAGTAAGGAAAATACTAAAGAAAACACTTTCATTATTTTTGAAGTGAGCGGGGCAAAATGGGACCCGAAGTACATTCAGAAAACGAATAAAATTTTTAGTAAAAAACCTATAATTTACACTTGTGTTCAAGGTGCACTGAATGATAAGATTGAAGGTGTTTTGCAAAATAAAACCAATCAGGTTTTGAAAGATCTTTCAGCAAGAGCGATCGAACAGATAGAAGAAAGAGCATTTGTGTCAGTCTCCGCATACAATAAAAAGTGGGATGACGCTCTTTCAACAAATAGAGAGAAAATAAATGTGCAAATAGCAATACGTTCTACAGACAACAAAGATACAATTGTGGTTGGCACACCGATCATAACTTCTGAGTATTGAGTGAATAGATACTGAAAAAAGGACACGGAGGGGAATAATTTGGAAAAGATCATCGTCCGTGGCGGAAAGCGGTTAAACGGCACAGTGCGTGTTGAGGGCGCAAAAAATGCTGTATTACCTATAATCGCTGCAGCCCTATTAGCGAGTGATGGAAAGAATGTACTATCTGAAGTACCAGTTTTGTCTGATGTATACACAATTAATGAGGTATTACGTCATTTAAATGCTGAAGTCGTATTTGAAAATAACCAAGTAACAATCGATGCTTCTAAAGAGCTAAACATTGAAGCACCATTTGAATATGTACGTAAAATGCGTGCATCTGTTCAAGTAATGGGACCTTTATTAGCACGTAACGGTCGTGCTCGTATTGCACTTCCTGGTGGATGTGCAATTGGTTCACGTCCAATTGACCAACATTTAAAAGGCTTCGAAGCAATGGGAGCAAAAGTACAGGTTGGTAATGGTTTTGTTGAGGCATACGTTGAGGGAGAACTAAAAGGAGCTAAAATTTATTTAGACTTCCCAAGCGTGGGCGCGACAGAAAACATTATGTCTGCAGCTACATTAGCAAAAGGGACAACAATCCTTGAAAACGCAGCGAAAGAACCAGAAATCGTTGACTTAGCTAACTTCTTAAATGCGATGGGAGCGAAAGTACGCGGAGCTGGAACTGGAACGATTCGTATCGAAGGCGTTGATAAATTATATGGTGCAAACCACTCTATTATTCCTGACCGTATTGAAGCGGGAACATTCATGGTTGCAGCGGCAATTACTGGTGGAGACATCTTAATTGAAAATGCTGTGCCTGAACATTTACGCTCAATTACAGCGAAGATGGAAGAAATGGGTGTTAAAATTATTGAGGAAAATGAAGGTGTACGTGTTATCGGCCCAGATAAGTTAAAAGCGGTTGATATTAAAACTATGCCTCACCCAGGTTTCCCAACAGACATGCAATCACAAATGATGGCATTATTACTACAAGCTGATGGAACAAGTATGATTACAGAAACGGTATTCGAAAACCGCTTTATGCACGTTGAAGAATTCCGTCGTATGAATGCTGATATTAAAATCGAAGGTCGTTCTGTTATTATGAACGGTCCAAACAGCTTACAAGGTGCTGAAGTAGCAGCAACTGATTTACGTGCTGCAGCTGCATTAATCTTAGCTGGTTTAGTGTCAGAAGGTTACACTCGTGTAACTGAGTTAAAACATCTTGACCGTGGCTATGTAAACTTCCATAAGAAATTAGCTGCATTAGGTGCAACTATTGAACGTGTAAATGAAAAAGTAGAAGAAGTGAAAGAACAAGAAGTTTCTGATCTTCACGCTTAATTGAAATAGTCTCTATGTCTTTTGACATAGGGGCTATTTTTTTGGGCTTATTACTGTTATAGTCAAGAAATTCTATACTTATGCACGTACCAGTAAAAATATTTAGAAAATTTTTGTTTTAAATTGGCCCCCTTAAGTATGTTCTAAAAGAAAGAGTTGTTCCATAAGAATGAATGGAGTAAAGCTTTTTTTATATTGGGGGAAATAAGATGAAATTTTCAAAGCCACTTTTTATTACAGTAGCGCTTCTCATAGCGCTCGTTATCATTGTACCTGCTGCTCTTGTGATTCCGTTTGCGAAAGCAAAAGTAGAGGAAAAAGCAGCTTCTAAAACTCCTCCAGCGATAGAAAGTATACCAGCTCCAGGGAAAGTGGATACAGCGGTTCAAGTTGCTGTATATCGTGAGAAACAAAAGAAGGTAGAATCATTGCCTATGGAGGAGTATGTGACCGGTGTAGTAGCTTCTGAGATGAATGCCAGTTTTGAAATAGAGGCGCTAAAGGCGCAGGCATTAGCAGCGAGAACATTTGTAGTCCAGCGTATGCTAAGCGGAGGTAAGAAAAACAATGCGGACGTGACAGATACGGTGAAAGATCAAGTGTACAAAAGCAAAGAAGAATTGAAAAAACAATGGGGCAATAACTATGAAAATAATTTGAAGAAAATCGAAGAAGCTGTTTCGAAAACCGCAGGACAAGTTTTAACGTATGACGGAAAGCCAATCTCAGCATCATTCTTCTCAACGAGTAATGGCCGGACAGAAAATGCGGCTGATTATTGGGGAAATGATTATCCGTACTTAAAGAGCGTAGATAGCCCGTGGGATCAAGCCTCTCCGAAATTTACGAGCGAGCAAACCTTTACCGTAGCTGACTTTCAAAAACGTCTCGGTGTGAAAGTGCTAGCAGACGGAAAAGTTGGAAATATTAAAGATCTTACGGAAGGAAAGCGCGTAAAGGATGTAGCATTTCAAGGAAAAACATTAACAGGAAAGGAAGTTCGTGAAAAGTTAGACTTACGTTCTTCCGACTTCACGTGGAAACAACAAGGGGATAAAATCATCGTTACGACGAAAGGCTTCGGCCACGGCGTTGGTATGAGCCAATACGGAGCGAACGGCATGGCAGCAGAAGGCAAGAAATATACAGATATCGTCGCTCATTACTATAAAGGCGTTGAAATAAAGACGATGAACGACTATGAAGGTAAGTTGATGGTGAAGAAGTAGGTGTCAGGGTCTCCTGGCACCTGTTTTTTTGTTTAAAATATCATAATTTTCCATTAATTGTTTGGTATAATAGGATAAAAAGTATTTGGGGGAGACAAAATGGCGTTACTGGAGTTGAAACAGTTAGGGAAGACGAACCAGTTACCGGCAGTTGAACTGAAGGTTGAGAAGGGGCAATGTGTTGTTTTGCAATGTAATAACCATACAGCTAAAGTATTGCACCGCATTATTATTGGTCAGGAAGAAGCCTCAACTGGCAATGTGCTATTTGAAGGTGAAGCGATTGGAAAGAGAAATTATTCTCGCATCGGCTTTTGTTTTTTGAAAGATGAAGCATATGATCGTTTGAAGGTGAAGGAATACTTTAATTTTTTAATAGGGCTGTATGAATCGAATATGAGTATAGAAGAAGTTGTACAATATGTCGGCCTCTTAGATAAATTAAACGTTAAAATAGAAAAACTATCATTTTCAGAGAAACGTCGTCTTCATATTGGGCGAGTGATGATTCATAATCCGGATTTAGTCATTTTGGAAGAGCCGGAGCAAAATGTAGATACAGAGAGTACGATTATGATTCGAAAAGCAATTATGAAAATGAAAGAGCAAGGAAAGGCGATTTTTATTACATCATCTTTCCTATCTGATGCCCTTTCGTTAACAGAAGATGTATACATATTAAACAATGATGGTGTGAAAAAAGTAGAAATCGAACAAGAGGAAGCAGAAGAGATCGATGAAGAAAAAGTCGTTCAAATGATTCCGCAAATGAAGTTAGAAAGAATACCAGCGAAAGTAAACGATAAAATCATTTTATTAGACCCAATGGAAATCCATTTCATTGAAACGCAAAACGGGTTAACACATATTCACGTTCGTGAAGGGGATTTCGTATGCGCATTAACATTAAGTGAACTAGAAGCGAGATTAACAGGTTTTGGTTTCTTTAGATGTCATCGCTCTTACCTTGTGAATTTACAAAGAGTACGAGAAGTAATTACTTGGACTCGTAACAGTTTCAGCTTAATTTTAGACGACGAAAGAAAAAGTTCAATTCCGCTTTCGAAAGGACGAATGGATGAGTTGAAAGGTGTAATTGGGCTATAAAATTCGCTCCAATAAGCTCAAAATACGATCCATTCATCGGTAAAAATACTCCTTTTACCGGTATTTTACTGCGTAAACCCTTTGATTTTCATATGATTGAGTCAAGAAAAGCGAAACAAACAAACGAACGAAAAGCGCTAAAGCGACTTTCATCTATAAAAGAAAAAAACAAAGGGGCTGACGAGATGACATTGGCAATTGAAATGAAAGATGTAATGAAAAGTTTCAATGAAAAAACGGCACTTCGAAATGTAAATATTGAGGTGAAGCAAGGAGAAATTTTTGGATTCCTCGGACCGAGTGGATCTGGAAAAACGACAACAGTAAAAATATTAACTTCTCAATTACTTCATAGCGTTGGAACGGTAAGAGTATTAGGGAAAGATATTACAGGGCCAAGCAGCATCGATTATAAACGAATTGGTATTTTAACAGACAACAGCGGTTTATATGAGAGACTTAGCATTTATGATAACTTATTATTATTTTGTGACTTATATGGTTGCAAAAAAGAACGAATCGATGAAGTGCTAGCGCAAGTGAATCTATTAGATGATAAAAAAACATTAGTAAAGAAACTATCAAAAGGAATGAAGCAGCGCGTCACACTAGCAAGAGCAATCCTTCATAAACCAGATATCCTCTTCTTAGACGAACCAACATCTGCACTCGATCCAGTTAACGTACAAAACATTCATAAAATCTTAAAAGATTTAAATAAAGAAGGAACGACAATTTTCTTAACGACGCACAATATGGAAGAAGCAGAGACGCTCTGTAATCGCATCGCCTTTCTATGCGGTGGAGAAATTGTAGCACTTGATACACCAGAAAACCTACGCTTACAATATGCAAAAGACCAAATCCAAGTCGTATTAAAAGATAAGCAAAAAGAAGTGGTGCAAAAAGATGAATTAGGTGCAAAACGCATTTCAGAATGGATGAAAAAGGGCGAATTACTATCCATTCATTCACACGAACCAACGCTAGGCGATATCTTTATTGAAGTTACTGGGAGGGGATTATAATGACATTTTCAATGAGACGATTTTCAGCTATTTTTCGAAAAGAGGTACAGGATATTAAAGCAAATGCATCTGTACTCGTAATGGCGGCACTGCCACTCGTATTTTCTTTTGTTTATCAACAGATGGATGGACCGAAAGAGCAAATCGCTAATATGGTAACTTTAATGGCTTTAACAATGGTAGGAAGCTTTGTTCAAGCAGCTTTAATTGCGGAGGAAAAAGAAAAACAAACGCTACGTGTAATGATGTTATCTCCAGCATCAACATTAGAAGTATTGCTAGGAAAAAGCGCATTAACAGCTCTTATTACATTCGTAATTTGTATTAGTAACTTTGCTATTTTAGGTGTAATAAAGGGGAATATGGTTTTAATTGCTCTATTTTTACTTGTTGGTATATTCTTCTTCCTTATGTTAGGTACGGGGATTGGATTAATAGCTAAAACAACGGCGTCAACATCAGTAGTAGGTATGCCGATTCTATTTGTTTTTCTTCTAGCTCCAATGTTAGGTGGATTTATTAAAAGTGAGTTTGTAAAAAAGGCAATCGATTTCCTTCCAACGAAGCATCTTGCGGACGCAATGCCGAAATTGCTGGCTGGAAAAGGATTTTCAACTGTTAGTGGTGATTTAATAAATATTATAATTTGGTGTGTCCTTTCCATTATTCTTTGTATGGTGGTTTACAAAAAGAAACAAATGGACTAAAAACTGAGCCAAAACGCTCAGTTTTTTCTTTTTTCAATCATTTCCTCGGAAATTTTACAATTTCTATACATATTTTTACAGATTTTGTCGAAAAGTAATTAGTTATAGGTTGTATAGGATGCGTGAATATTGTTCAAAATGATTGCTGAGGTGATGATGGAATGCGAGGAAGAAATAATAAAAAGTCGCAAAAGGTAGTACATTTATTTCAAAAAAGATGGGTATTTCCGGCACTATACATTGCTTGTGCAGCGGTAATTTTAATGGTTGCGCTATGGTTCCAAGGAGCTAATACGAAGAAGACTCCGAACCAAGATCAAGCAACGCCGTATACACAAACGGAAGATCCAGCAGTACCAGTAACGAAGTCTTCAGAAGTAGTGAAAATGCCAGCTCCTGCTAATGCGGAAGTAGTTGTACAGAAGAAGTTCTATGAAGATGCAGCAACTGAGGCGGAACAAGAAAAAGCACTTGTCTTTTATAACAACACATATTCCCCAAACAAAGGAATTGACATTGCTGCGAAGAATGGAAAAGAATTCAATGTTACAGCTGCTTTAAGTGGTACAGTAACGAAAGCTGAAAAAGATTCACTTCTTGGTTATGTTGTAACAGTTGATAGCGGAAATGGTGTAGCAGCTTCTTATCAAAGCTTAGGCAGTGTAAAAGTAGAAAAAGGTGCACGAGTTGTACAAGGTGAAGTATTAGGAAAATCTGGTCTAAGTGCAATGAATAAAGAAGCAGGTTCTCACGTTCACTTTGAAGTACGTAAAGACAATGTGGCTGTGAACCCTGAGCGCTACTTAAATAAGTCAGTAGCAGAAATTAAAGCTGATGCAGGTGCTGCAAAGGCAACGAACGCTTCTGGTAAAAAAGCTGATGACAAATCTCAAAAAGAAGAAAAGTCAACGAGCACGAAACCAGAAAGTAAAACAGAAGACAAGTCTCAAAAAGAAGAGAAATCAACTAGCGGTTCAACTAGTGACAAAAAAGAAGAACCGAAGAAAGAAGAAAAATCAACAAATGGTTCTACAGAATCATCTAACGATTCTTCTTCGCAAGAATAAGAAAGTGAAAAAATCAGTT
>NZ_JAKUFR010000094.1:0-16867 GCF_022663555.1 Bacillus cereus group sp. BfR-BA-01381 | reverse complement strand
ATTCTAGCCGCTGGAGCTGGATAACATTTAAAAGCGGAAGCGTCCCCTCAGAATAGAAGTAACAATAATATAAAAAGGTGTACCAAATTAATTTGGTACACCTTTTTCATAGAAGAAGAAAAATAATTTTTCAGTATTGGTCATCGACCTCTTTTACCATTATTGGTCATCGGTAAAAAGTAACAGTGTGATCGGTTATTGGATGATTGGTTGTCCTTTGGCCATCACAAATCTCATTTTTACAAAAGTGGTCTTCTTCTATGCCTTGAAGCGGAGTCTCACCACTTCAAGGTTTAAAAGTATTTTTCACCATCAAAGTCTAGTTCAATGGCGTAGTTTTTCGCATTAATTAAGTTAGATAACCTATTAGCTTGTCTCTCTAACTCTAAACCTTTTACACGATATACTTCAGGATCAAACATGGCTACTTTTACGAGCGATGATGTTTCACCGTAAGAATATACATGTTCTTCTTTCTTACTCACGCCAAACTCTTTACACTTTCGAGCTTTTGCACGTAACTGCGTTGCAAGTTCTATTGCTTCAACAATTGTTATATTCTCTCCGTTGAAATTCACTTCATTTCGGATATTTGCTTCATACATTAATTTATCTAAAAGACGAAAATCAGCGCGAACTTCATCTAGTTCCTGTTCAACCTGCACCAATGTACGCGTCTGTTTTGGAAGTGTATCACCTTTTTCAATTTCAACAAATCCAATTTGATTCATCTCTTCTTCTAATTCATGTATTCTTTTCGATAATACACTTTTTAATTTTACAGCTTCTGCCAAAGAAATGTTAGACATAGTATCCCCCTTATATCTCTTCTTTCTGCTCCTCTAAAGTAGGTACTTTCTCTTTTTTCGGTTTCCCAAGCTTAATTACGAAGAAGTAAAGGGAAAGCAATGTAATAAGAAAAACAATTAAAAACGGGTATGGAGAATAAAAAGCACGCGCTGCCTCCGTTTTCCCCGCAACAAACTTCAATGACTCAATATCTAAAAACTCAGCAAACATTTGTACACCGAGCATACTAAACCAAAAAACAAAAAAACTAATAATAACACCAAAAACTTGCTTCAATCTCGTCATCCATCTCATCCTTTCTATATTGTAATTTTTTAGCGCAATCAGTATAGTACAAACAAAACTATGCACAGAAAGGAACTATCTTATCATTCGCGAATTAATTTAATCCAACCTAAAATTGAAATTTGTAAAATAACAGCCCAAATAATAAGCAGTCGTAACCATCTCGGAAAAAAAGTCACAAATCGAATATACCATTCCAATAACGTGTTCATAACGCCCTCCCCCTTAAAATTATATAGGAAAAAGGAGATATAATCCAAATCCAACCAAAATGATACCACCTACTATCTCACCATATGTACCGAGCATACCTTTCGCATGCCTACCAATGAATAAACCAATCCACGCTAATAACATACTAACAAACCCAAAGAGTAATATCGTAATAATTGTCTGTGCCCCGTAAATACCAAGACTAAGCCCTACTGAAAAACTATCTATACTAACACCAAATGCAAATACGAATAAACTAATTCCAATAGGGGCTGTTCTAGTTTCTTCATTCTCTAGAATAGAGGAGTACACAATATAAAATCCTAATCCTATTAATAAAATAGCACCAGCAAAATGTGCAATGTCTCCATACTGCTCTGATAAAAAACGACCTAATACCATACCTATAAATGGCATGATAATATGAAATATCCCTATCGTCACACCGATATACAGGATTTGTCTGATCTTTAAGGTCATCATTCCCATCCCAAGACTCACCGAGAACGCATCCATCCCTAAGGCGAATGCCATAATTATTAAAGGTACTATCTGTTCAAACGTCATTCATGTCCCTCCTCGGACGTGCTACTTCAAAATATGCTTATCCGAGGAGAAATATTCTGTTTGCTAATCGCACCTTATGATTCAGTAATAATTTGATGTCCTGCCGCTTTTGTTAAGCGATTCATAATGGCATTCCCTATTCCTTCATTCGGGAATGATTCACTAAAAATAATATCCACTTCACTTGCATCAAATGTTCTAAGTACATCATATAATTTAGTCGCAACGCTAGCTAAATCGCTTCGAACACCACAAGATAATACAACATCCGCTCTATATACATGCTGATACTCTTCTGTCGTTAATACACCGACTTTGAATCCTTCTTCCTTTTTCTTATCCACAATACGCTGAATAAACTCGCGTGAACCTTCAACAATACTAAGTGGCGCTTTCGGTGCATAATGTGTATATTTCATTCCAGGTGATTTCGGTTTTTCCTTCTCATCCTTTAGAGCCGGATCTAAAGAAACCGTGCCAATCACCGCTTCCAATTGTTCTTTCGTAATCCCACCTGGGCGTAATATCGTTGGAACAGCGCTCGTACAATCAATTACAGTCGATTCAACACCTACTCCTGTTGCACCACCATCTACAATACCTGCGATTTTCTCATTTAAATCTTCATATACGTGAGATGCTAACGTCGGACTTGGACGGCCTGAACGATTTGCACTCGGTGCTGCAACAGGTACATTTGCCTCCTCAATAAGAGCAAGAGCTACTGGATGATCAGGCATTCTTACTCCAACCGTATTAAGTCCTGCCGTTACCTTCTCTGAAATCCCTTCTTTTCTAGGTAAAATAATTGTTAAAGGGCCCGGCCAAAAATGCTCCATTAACTTTTCTGCAACTGGCGGAATTTCCTTCACAATCCCATCTAACTGCGATTTTGTACCGATGTGGACAATAAGTGGATTATCACTCGGTCTTCCTTTCGCCTCAAAAATTTTCGCAATCGCTTCATCATTCATCGCGTTTGCACCTAGTCCATATACCGTTTCTGTAGGGAAGGCAATCGCCTCATTTTCCCTTAATAATTTTGCTGCTTCTTGTAACTGTGGATAATATTTTTTTCTTTCCACAACATTATCCACAACCCACATATTTGTATGCATTTTTTCCCACGTCCTTTTCTACCCTGAAATACTTGTCTATTTTTAGTTTACTATGAGATTTATCCAAAAGACAAACAAGGTTTATCCACAAAATGTGGATAAACCTAATTAATCCGTGGATAACTTTGTGAATAGCTGACAATTTAGTATTATTGCATTTGGCTCTTTTATATTTTTACAAAAATGTTCTAACTGTCGAATTCCCTCTGGTACGTTCTCTTTCTCTATAGTAACAAAGTCAAAAAACTGAAAGATTGTTATAGATTGTGGATGATTTGTTAGTAAGTACAATTGTCGAATATTTTTTTCTTTCATATACTGCAAAAACATTTCAAAAAAATATAAGAAAGTCTGTTTATCCACATTAGGTGTGAATAAACAAGAACGAATCAGTGCGTTTTCTTCACTTTGTTCATATCCAATGACTGCCCGTATTTCTTCCGCCTCTTCCAAAATCATAAACTGTGCGTACAACTCATTTATTTTATCATCTTTTTTATTAGCTTGTCCGAAAAAAGAATGCAATCTTTCCACATCTGCCTTCGTCGCAAAATATACCTTCTTCATAATAAATCCCTCCTCTTTTTTATATATGAGAAGGGATTTACGAATAGTACTATTTAGAGAATAAAGATGTAAAAGCTTCTACAATAAATAACTTAACTTCTGGCTTTTCTTCTTCCTCCTCTACTTTTACATACTCATTTCGCTTTTCTTGTTTTTGTTCCACAGTTTTCTCCACTTTTTCCACAGTTTTTGTTTCCTCTTTACTTACAGGTTGTTCTTCTACTTTCGTTTCATTTTTTACTACTTTCTTTTCAGAAGCTGTTACTTTTTTTGCAACTTCCTGCTTAACAACTTTCTTTTCCTTCACCTCATCCCCTTTTTTCTCTTCTGCATTTACTACTTCTTCATCATCTATTTGTTTCACTTGCTCCTCTTCAGGAGATTCAGCCTTCACAACATGTTCTTCTTTCCTTACAGCTGTACCACTTGAAAAATCTAAGAAACACATCGGTGGAAATAGTACACACCACCAGTTTGCCCCTTCACCTTCCCCAATTGTAATTAAGACTGCTTCATATTCCCCTGCCGGATAAATAAAATTCCCATATACCTTTGTAGGAAACTTTACATTTTTACTGAATTTCACTTGAAATGAATCTTTACTTCCTTCTTTTTTCAACGTATTTGCTACTGTTTTTTCGATTTCTGGAATATGACTTTGAATGACCTTGCGTGCCTCTTCAAATGAAGTTAAATCAGCTACCCATCCATCAATTTGTGCTTTTACCTCATCACGCACTTTGCGCTTTAAAGCCTGGTCTTTATCTGAATCACTATTTGCTAAAATCCGTAATCGAACGGCCTCTTTCGGAATAACTGAAGGCCCTTTCGCATCAGCTTTCATATATCCAAACTGCACAAGTAACTGTGCACCAATTAATAATAGAAGAAGATAAGCAATAACTTGTTTTTTCATTTCCTCCACCGTCCCTTCTACAAACAGTGTGGACAGACTTTCATCTTTCTAAACTATTAAATTCAAAATCTATATGAATTTTTCCCAAAAAAATAGAGTAAGGTGTAAACCTTACTCCATCTCCGCAAATACCATACGATCTTTTCCATTAATATCAAAAACAACCTCAACATGAGCATGTGGAAATGCTTGTTGTAACAGCCCTTTCACGTCCTCACCTTGCCCTACTCCAATTTCAAATGCGACAATCGCTTTCTTCTGCAACACATTCGGCAACTCTTCCATAAAGCGGCGATAGAAATCTAATCCGTCTTCACCACCAACAAGCGCTCTCTTTGGCTCATGCTCTTTCACCACAGGAGAAAGGCCACGCCAATCTTCTTCCGGTATATATGGAGGATTTGAAACAACAACATCTAACTTTTGACCCGTTTCATAAAATGGTGATAATAAATCACCATGATAGAACGTTACTTCTGCGCCCAAAGTTTTCGCATTTTCTTTTGCAACTTCAATCGACTCCTGTGCAATATCTACCGTATACACATGAAGATTTTTATTTTCCAAAGCAAGGGTAATCGAAATCGCTCCGCTACCTGTACCGATATCTGCTACATGTAGTTTCTCATCACCAAAATGACGCTCGATTCTTTCTAACACTCCTACTATAAGCTCTTCTGTTTCCGGTCTTGGTATTAATACTTCTTCATTCACAAAGAACGATCTTCCATAAAACATTTCATGACCAATCATATATTGAATAGGAATACCTTCTACATGCTTGTGGATAAACTCTGTAAAACTTTTTTCTTGTTCCGCATTTATTTCTTCACGCATGTTCATCAATAATCCTGTTCTATTCGTCTTTAATACATGACAAAGGACAATTTCTCCCGCATTTTCATCTCGTCCATTCTCCTGTAAAAAAGAAGAAGCCCATTTCAGGGCTTCATAGACACGCATTACTCAGCTGCCTCCATCCTTTGAGCCTGATCTTCCATTACTAAGGCATTGATGAAATCATCTAACTTACCTTGTAAGATTTGATCTAACTTTTGAATCGTTAAACCGATTCGATGGTCTGTAACACGGTTTTGCGGGAAGTTATACGTACGAATACGCTCTGAACGATCACCCGTACCAACAGCTTGTTTACGGTTTTGATCATACTCAGCTTGTGCTTCTTGTCTAAACTTATCATAAACACGTGCGCGTAATACTTTCATCGCTTTTTCTTTATTCTTAATTTGTGATTTCTCATCCTGACATGATACAACTACACCAGTCGGTAAATGTGTTAAACGTACCGCTGACATCGTTGTATTAACACTCTGTCCACCAGGTCCACTAGAAGCGAATGTATCAACACGAACATCTTTCTCATGAATATCAATTTCTACTTCTTCTGCCTCTGGTAATACAGCTACAGTTGCTGTAGATGTATGGATACGTCCACCAGATTCCGTTTCAGGAACACGTTGTACACGGTGAGCGCCATTCTCGAATTTCAGCTTCGCGAAAGCACCTTTACCGTTAATCATAAAGATAATCTCTTTATATCCACCTAACTCTGTATAGCTAGCCTCGATAATCTCCGTTTTCCAACCTTGCACCTCAGCGTAACGGCTATACATACGGTATAAGTCACCAGCAAATAAAGCGGCCTCGTCGCCACCAGCAGCTCCACGAACCTCAACGATAACGTTCTTATCATCGTTAGGGTCTTTTGGTACAAGTAAAATTTTCAGACGCTCTGATAATGTTTTTTCTTGTGATTCTAACTCAGAAACCTCTTCTTTTACCATTTCACGCATTTCTGCGTCTAACTTATCTTCTAACATTGCTTTCGCATCTTTTAATTGCTCACGAACATCCTTATACTCACGATACACCTCTACCGTTTCCTGTATATCAGACTGTTCCTTTGAATATTCACGAAGCTTATTTGAATCACTAATAATTGCTGGGTCGCTTAGCAATTCATTTAACTTCTCATAACGATTTTCTACAGCTTGCAAACGATCTAACACATCATTCACCTCTACATCCTAGTATCTAATACAAATAGTATATGGTACTTACTCAAAAAAACGCAAATTATATTTAAAAGTGGTGGTGGCTCGTTCAGCTCTGACCAGCTAAGGTTCTTTCGACCTAAAGGTGCTTTTTACCTTTCGGGCGGAAGGTTCTTAGATGCGAAGAGCTAGCCACCAGAACTAGATATATTTAAAAGCGTAAGCGGCTTGCTCAGAATTGCAGGCCATTGGAACTCTCGACCTTGAAGCGCTTTTTGCTTCAAGCGAGAGAGTGAAATGGCTGGAGATTCTAGCCGCTGAAGCTAGATATCACAACTTAAAGCGCAAGTGGCTCACACTCTCTATTCTGAAAAAAACCCGCCTTGCGCAGCGAGTTTTACTTATCTTTGCTTGTAGGAACTGCATGACAATGACGACAGCGTGGTTCATACGATTCTGAAGCACCAACTAAAATAATTGGATCATCAAATGCCGCTGGTTCTCCATCAATTAATCGTTGTGTACGACTTGCCGGAGATCCACATGCAGAACATACTGCTTGTAATTTTGTTACATGTTCAGCAATCGCCATCAGCTGAGGAACTTGTCCAAATGGTAGACCACGGAAATCTTGGTCTAAACCAGCTACAATGACACGATAGCCACGATTTGCCAATACTTGCACCACTTCCACAATGTCCCCATCAAAGAATTGCACCTCATCGATTGCAATTACATCCATTTCTTCAGTGATATGTTCAAATATATCTTTTGAAGCTGAAACAGGAACTGCTTTTACCTTTAATCCGTTATGTGATACAACATCTTCTTCACTATAGCGATTATCAATACATGGTTTAAATACAATTGCATGTTGTTTCGCAAATTGTGTACGACGCACACGGCGGATAAGCTCTTCTGATTTACCAGAAAACATACTACCGCAAATCACTTCAATCCAACCGTTCTGATTTATTAAGTACATGAAGCTCTCCTTTCATCTACTTTTTAATTAAAAGTAGGGTAAAGGTATAATATTTTCGCAAAAAAAACAGACAAGCGAATAGATACACTTGCCTGTTTTATGTTTTTATTACTTAAGACCGTATTTTTTATTGAAGCGGTCAACGCGTCCGTCTGCAGTAGCAAACTTCTGACGTCCAGTGTAGAATGGGTGAGAATCAGAACTGATCTCAACTTTTAGTAATGGATAAGTGTTACCATCTTCCCACTCAACAGTTTCGTTAGATCCTTTAGTAGATCCGCTTAAGAATTTGAAGCCTGTGTTTGTGTCCATGAATACAACTTTCTTGTAATCTGGGTGAATTCCTGCTTTCATTCTTTTCATCTCCTTCCGCCCTGAATCATTTTCGAAACAGAGTTTTTCATCTTCAGCTGCATACACAACTATATTGATGAAACACATATGATGAAATTATAACAAGGCTAACTTCATTTTGCAACTACCTGTTTTTGTCTTTTTAATTTTAAAAGCAGAAGCGGCTCGCTCAGAATCGCAGGCTATTTAGAACTCTCGACCTTGAAGCGCTTTTTGCTTCGAGCGAGAGAGTGAAATGACCGGAGATTCTAGCCGCTGGAGCTGGATAACACCTTAAAGTGGAGACGGCTCGCTCAGCCCTGACCAGCTAAGGTTCTCTCGCACAAAAGGTGCTCGGAAGGTTCTTAGCTGCGAAGAGCTAGCCACTGGAGCTGGATATTATCTTAAAATGGAGGCCGCTCATCCAACTAGAACCAACTAATGCCCTTCCACTCATCTCTCTTTAAGATCACCTAAAAAACATAAAAAACTCGCTTACCATAAAATAAGCGAGTCCCAATCTTTTCCCTTTACTTCGTTGTTACATATCTTTTCGAATCTGCAACAATGTTTTGTAAAAATTCTTCATTTGTCTTTGTTTGACGAAGTTTACGTAAGAAACCTTCAACAAAGTCTGGTGTATCACGCATTGTTTTACGAATACCCCATAGCTTGTCTAAATGTTCTTTCGGAATTAATAGATCCTCTTTACGTGTACCAGAACGGCGAATATCAATTGCCGGGAAGATACGACGCTCAGCTAATGAACGATCTAAGTGAAGTTCCATATTTCCAGTTCCTTTAAATTCTTCGTAAATTACATCGTCCATACGAGATCCTGTATCAACAAGAGCTGTTGCTAAAATTGTTAAGCTACCGCCTTCTTCAATATTACGTGCAGCTCCAAAGAAACGCTTCGGTCTATGGAAGGCAGCTGGGTCGATACCACCCGATAATGTTCTACCACTTGGCGGAATAACAAGGTTGTAAGCTCGCGCTAAACGGGTAATACTATCCATTAAAATGATAACATCTTTTTTGTGCTCTACAAGACGCATTGCACGTTCTAACACAAGTTCCGCTACTTTAATATGATTTTCTGGTACTTCATCAAAAGTAGAGCTTACAACATCTCCTTTAACAGAACGTTCAATATCTGTTACTTCCTCTGGACGCTCATCAATTAAAAGGACAATTAATTCAGCTTCCGGATGATTTGTTGTAACACTGTGTGCGATTTCTTTTAACAGACTAGTTTTACCAGCCTTTGGAGGCGCGACAATTAAACCACGTTGTCCAAATCCAACTGGTGCAATTAAATCCATGATGCGTGTCGGTAACTTTTTCGGTTCCGTTTCCAATTTCATTTGGCGATCTGGGTATAATGGTGTTAATGCAGGGAAATGCACACGCTCTTTTGCTGACTCTGGATCATCTCCGTTTACAGCTTCAACTTGTAATAATCCAAAGTAGCGTTCATTTTCTTTCGGAGGTCGTACTTTACCAGAAACCTTGTCTCCATTACGTAAATCGAAACGACGAATTTGCGAAGCTGAGATATAAATATCTTCTGAGCTTGGAGAGTAGTTGATAGGACGTAGGAATCCAAATCCTTCTGATTGAATAATTTCTAATACGCCTTCCATGAAGAAGAAACCTTCTTTTTCTGCTCGAGCTTTTAAAATGGCGAAGATTAACTCTTTTTTCGTTAATTTGCTATAATACGAAATTTTAAATTCTTTCGCAAGCTCGTATAACTCTTTTAATTTCATGTTTTCTAATGCTGCAATTGACAAATTCATTCAGACACCACACTTTAACGTTATTCTCTTTTCACATGGGTAAAGGGAAAAAATACGGAAGGCAAATAATTAATAATGAAAGGCAATAAGTTCAAGTAGGGTAATATTCACTATTGTAACCCTTTTATCTAGTTTTAATCAATACGTTGAAACACAAATACAAGAAGCGAAGACAAGAAAATTTGTCTTCGCTTTTTATTTAATCTAGTTTCATCAGCTAGAATCTCCGGTCATTCCACTCTCTCACTCGAAGCAAAGAGCGCTTCAAGGTCGAGAGCTCCAAACAGCCTGCGATTCTTAGCGAGCCGCTTACACTTTTTATTTAATCCAGCTCCGGTGGCTAGAAGGATCAGTCATTTCACCCCTTCCTGCGAGGCACAAAACGCCTCTTCGTCAGGAGTTCCAATGCCTTCTCCTTCTGAGCAAGCCACCTCCGCTTTTTACTTAATAACCAAGTTCGGTTTTTTATTTAAGCTGTGACGTCCGTCTACGAAGCGTACTGTGCCTGATTTTGCGCGCATAACAAGGGATTGTGTTGTTCCTACGCTACCTTTAAATTGAACGCCGCGTAATAGTTCTCCGTCTGTTACACCTGTTGCTGCGAAGATTGCATCGTCACCTTTTACTAAGTCCTCCATGCGAAGGATGCGGTTGATGTCGTCTATGCCCATCTTTTTGCAACGCGCCAATTCAGCTTCGTTTTGTGGTAATAATTTCCCGTGAATTTCTCCACCTAAACATTTTAATGCAACTGCTGCTAACACACCCTCAGGCGCACCACCAGAGCCGAATAAAATATCTACACCTGTACGATCAAATGCGGTGTTGATTGCGCCAGCTACGTCTCCATCATTAATCAATTTAATGCGAGCACCAGCTTTACGAATTTCTTCAATAATTGCTTGATGACGTGGACGGTTTAAAACTGTCGCTACAACATCTTCAATATCTTTGTTTTTCGCTTTCGCAACTGCACGTAAGTTATCGATAATAGGCGCATCAATATCGACCGCCCCAACTGCTTCTGGGCCAACCGCGATTTTATCCATGTACATGTCAGGAGCATGTAACAAATTACCGTGATCTGCAATTGCAATAACAGCAAGAGCATTCCATCCACCAGCTGCTACAATGTTTGTCCCTTCTAAAGGATCAACTGCAACGTCTACACGCGGACCATATCCTGTACCTAATTTTTCTCCGATATATAGCATTGGTGCTTCATCCATTTCACCTTCACCAATTACAACTGTACCTTTCATCGGAATTGTATCAAATACATCACGCATAGCTGATGTTGCTGCACCGTCTGCCTCATCCTTTTTCCCGCGTCCCATCCAACGCGCTGATGATAAAGCTGCAGCCTCTGTTACACGTACTAACTCCATAGATAAACTTCTTTCCACGATAATCCCTCTCCTTTAAGTCTTTATATTTCTGCCGTATTTTGTGAACCGTGTTTTTCTATAAAGTGTACTTCCGCAAGTAGTGATGCTTCGCTTCCCCCTCGCGGAAGTATCACTTATGCGTTCTTCATTTCTTCAATTTCTTGCTTTGTCATTTGTTCTCGCCAAATGTTTGCACCAAGCCCTTTAAGCTTGTCTACTATATTTTCATAGCCACGATCAATATGCTCAAGTCCGGTTACTTCTGTAATTCCATCCGCCATCAATCCTGCAATAACAAGGGCTGCTCCAGCTCGCAAATCACTCGCTTTCACTTTTGCACCTTGTAATAAAACAGGACCAGTTACGATAGCTGACCGACCTTCTACTTTAATTTGCGCATTCATACGACGTAATTCATCAATATGTTTAAAACGTGCGCCATAAATCGTATCCGTTACAACACCCGTTCCATGCGCCTTTGTTAAAAGTGTTGTAAACGGCTGTTGTAAATCTGTTGGGAAACCTGGATATACAAGCGTTTTTATATCAACTACTTTTAATCTTCTATCACCGTTCACTGTAATTTGGTCATCATTCGTTTCAACTTGGACACCAGCTTCTCTTAATTTTGCGGTAACTGACTCCAAATGCTGAGGAATAACATTATCAACTGTTACTTCTCCTCCTGACGCAGCACCTAAAATCATATACGTACCCGCTTCAATACGATCTGGAATGATCGTATGATGACAACCGTGCAGTGAATCCACACCATCAATTCGGATTACATCTGTACCAGCACCTTTAATACGTGCTCCCATGCTAGTTAACAGTGTAGCTACATCAATAATCTCTGGTTCTTTCGCTGCGTTTTCAATAACAGTTCTACCTTTCGCTCGTACAGCTGCTAGCATAATATTAATCGTAGCTCCTACACTAACAACATCTAAATAAATACGTGCCCCTCGTAGTTCATCTGCTCTTAAATAGATAGCACCTTGCTCATTCGTAACATGTGCACCTAACGCTTCAAACCCTTTAATATGCTGATCAATCGGCCTCGGTCCTAAGTGACATCCACCTGGAAGCCCAATAACAGCTTTTTTAAAACGGCCAAGCATCGCACCCATTAAATAATAAGAAGCACGCAATTTTTTCACTTTTCCATTTGGTAAAGGCATTGCAACCATGTTAGAAGGATCGACTACCATCTCTTCCTCCTGTCCATAAGTCACTCTCCCTCCAATTTCCTCTAGTAAGTCTCCTAACATTTTCACGTCCGAAATATTAGGGACACCACCAATAGTTACTGGAGTATCTGCTAAAATTGTCGCTGGAATTAGTGCAACGGCGCTGTTCTTTGCACCACTCACGCGAATTGTTCCATTTAAAGCTCTTCCGCCTTCAATTAGCAATTTTTCCATATTGAGCTCCCTTCTTGTGAATGTATTTACTTTCTATATTTTTATAGAAAGCTCCCCCTTAAGAATCTCAATTACTTTTCCATCCCAAAACTCAATAAATAGGAAACCATTATCTTCATTTCTCCTGTAATACAAAAAGATAAAGATTAACTATTTATCGAATTTACTTTATCAATTTAGATACGTTATCACATTTATTAATAGGACTATGCACATTATTTTCTATTTCAAAAACAAAATGATAAAATCTTTAGACTTGTTCACGCTTTCATTATACAACGAAAGGAAACCGTCTAAAAGAGTAGACGGTTTCCAAAACGGAATTTTATTCTTACGCTTTACCGTTAGAACCGAATTCGCGCATTTTACCAATAACAGTTGCTTTGATAGCGTCGCGGCCAGGTCCGATAAATTTACGAGGATCGTAAACTTCTTGGTCTTTGTTTAATACTTCACGAACAGCTTTTGTAAACTCGATTTGGTTCTCAGTGTTTACGTTGATTTTTGAAGTACCTAAAGAGATAGCTTTTTCGATATCAGCAGTTGGGATACCAGTACCACCGTGTAATACTAAAGGTACGCCAGTGAAGTCACGAACTTGTTCCATTTCAGCGAATCCTAAGTTAGGCTCACCTTTGTAAGGACCGTGTACAGAACCTAAAGCTGGAGCTAGGCAATCGATACCTGTTGCTTCAACAAGGTGCTTACACTCAGCTGGGTCAGCGTAAATTACGCCTTCAGCGATTACGTCGTCTTCTTGTCCGCCAACTGTTCCAAGCTCAGCTTCAACAGATACGTTACGAGCGTGTGCGTATTCTACTACTTTTTTAGTAGTTTCTACGTTTTCTTCGAATGGGTGGTGAGAAGCGTCGATCATTACAGATGTGAAACCTGCATCGATTGCTTCTTTACATTTTTCGAAGCTTGAACCATGGTCAAGGTGAATCGCTACAGGAACAGTAATGTTCATTTCTTCGATTAAAGCTTTAACCATAGCTACAACTGTTTTGAAACCAGTCATATGACGAGCTGCACCCTCAGATACACCTAGGATTACAGGAGATTTTTCTTCTTCCGCAGCAGCTAAGATAGCTTGAGTCCACTCTAAGTTGTTCATGTTGAATTGACCAACTGCGTATTTTCCTTCTAGTGCTTTGTTTAGCATTTCTTTCATAGAAACTAAAGGCATGGTGAATCCTCCTAAAAAACGTTTTTTGTATCCGATAAGTTCTTATCGCTGGTAGTATGACCAGAATAAGGTAAAATATGTATATCTACATACCGGACTTTTTTCTACACTCAATAGGATAACAACTTGTACTCAAAAACTCAACCGTATTCACCTGCACAATAGTCCATGTAAACGCTTTTTTCCATATTTTTTATAAAAAATTCATTTTTAAGCCTCTACAGCGAGCTCATTTCTCACCGCTTGACGAATTTCATCAATATCAAATGGTTTAGCAAAATGCATTAAAGCACCTAAATCTTTTGCTTCTTGGATCATATCAAGCTCTCCATAAGCAGTCATTAAAATCACTTTAATACTCTCATCAATTTCTTTTACATGCTTTAAAATCTCTATACCATCCATACCTGGAATTTTCATATCTAACACAACTAAATCTGGATTATCTTTTTTCACGATATCTAAAGCTTGAAATCCATTCGCTGCTTGGAATGTCTGATAACCTTCTTTTTGGAACACTTCATGTAATAACACACGAATGCCATATTGATCATCAACGATTAAAATTTTCCCTTCCATAACTCCCAACCTTTCTGTGTAAGTACAAGATTTAAAGCTTCTTATATCTTAACGATTAATTTTCGCTATTCTTTACCAAATTCCTTCCTATTTCTTTCTTATTTTACCGTTTCCAATTTTGTTATGCCACCTTCGATTTCACCTTTCTAAAAAAATAAACTATAATGAAAGCCGGTAAACACGTAGGAAGGGAGTAACATTATGTTAAAAATTTTTTCAACCCAATTAAGCGGTTATTTCTCCAGAGTTTCTCAAAAAGAGGAAATGAATATAGAAGATAGTGCCCGTCTACTTGCTCAGGCATTAGTTGGCGAAGGTTTCATTTATTTACATGGTACAAATGAAATGGAGGGCGTTGTTGCTGAAGCGCTATTCGGTGCTGAACCAATGAAGCAAGCAAAACGATTATTTGAAAATAATAAAGAAGTAGAAGTAACTTCTGCAGATCGTGTACTTCTTATTAGCCGTTTTTCAACAGATGAAGAAGTTGTAGCAATAGCAAAAAAACTTCAAGCAGATGGACACTCTATTGTCGGCATTTCTGCTATTCAAGAAGGTACTGAATCACTAGAACAATATACAGATGTACATATTGATACGAAATTGTTAAAAGGGCTTATTCCAGACGATGAAGGTAATCGCTACGGATTCCCGAGCTTAATGATAGCTTTATTTGCATATCACGGGATCAAATTTACAATCGATGAAATGTTAAATGAATATTAAAAAAAGCGCCCTATTTCAGGCGCTTTTTTTATTACTTGCTCTCTTTATTCGTAATAGACGCTCTTACGAAGTCATGGAACAATGGTTGTGGACGGTTTGGACGAGAAACTAGTTCTGGGTGGAACTGTGCTGCCACGAACCAAGGGTGATCTTTTAATTCAATGATTTCAACTAGACGACCGTCTGGGCTTGTACCAGAGAATACAAATCCTGCTTTTTCCATATCCGGACGGAATTGATTGTTGAACTCATAACGATGACGATGTCGCTCATATACAACCGGCTCATTGTAAGCATTGTAAGCATTTGTTTCTTCAGAAAGCTTACATGGGTATAGACCAAGACGAAGTGTACCACCTAAGTCTTCTACATCTTTTTGTTCTGGTAATAAATCAATGATTGCATAAGGTGTATCAGGGTTAATTTCAGAAGAGTTAGCTCCTTCTAATCCTAATACGTTACGTGCAAATTCGATTGATGCAAGTTGCATACCTAAGCAAATTCCTAAGAATGGTACTTTGTTTTCACGAGCATATTGAATTGCAACGATTTTACCTTCTACACCACGATCACCGAAGCCACCTGGTACAAGGATACCGTCTGTATCACCAACTAATTCTTGTACGTTCTCTGCTGTTACATGCTCAGCGTTTACCCATTTCACTTCTACATCTGTATCGAAAGAGTAACCTGCATGACGAAGTGCTTCTACAACAGAAATGTATGCATCTTGAAGCTCTACGTATTTACCAACAAGAGCGATTTTTGTTTTCTTAGAAAGGTTACGCACTTTTTCAACTAGCGCAGTCCACTCTGTCATATCTGCAGCTGGATTGTCTAATTTTAAGTGATCGCAAACGATTTGGTCCATATTTTGCTCTTGAAGAGATAATGGAACCGCATATAAAGTATCTGCATCGCGTGCTTCAATAACTGCTTTTGTATCAATGTCACAGAATAATGCAAGCTTGTCTTTCATATCTTGAGAAACAGGCATTTCTGTACGAACAACGATAATATTTGGTTGAATACCTAAGCTGCGAAGCTCTTTAACGCTATGTTGCGTTGGTTTTGTTTTCATTTCACCCGCTGCTTTTAAGTACGGGATTAACGTACAGTGAATGTACATTACATTGTCACGACCGATGTCGCTCTTAATTTGACGGATTGCTTCTAAGAATGGTAGAGACTCGATGTCACCAACAGTTCCACCGATTTCTGTAATAACAACGTCCGCGTTTGTTTCGCGACCAGAACGGTATACGCGCTCTTTAATTTCGTTAGTAATGTGAGGAATAACTTGAACTGTTCCTCCTAGGTATTCACCACGACGCTCTTTTTGAAGAACTGAAGAGTAAATTTTACCTGTTGTTACGTTGCTGTATTTATTTAAATTGATGTCGATGAAACGCTCATAGTGACCAAGGTCTAAGTCAGTTTCTGCACCATCATCTGTTACGAATACCTCACCGTGTTGATATGGGCTCATAGTCCCTGGGTCTACGTTAATGTATGGATCAAACTTTTGAATCGTTACGTTTAAACCACGATTTTTTAAAAGTCTTCCAAGAGATGCTGCTGTAATACCTTTTCCTAGAGACGATACTACACCGCCTGTTACAAAAATATACTTAGTCATGAAAAAGCTCCCTTCTATTTTGCTGTTATATAATCACCGTTGCAAAGCGCAACGTATGTAGATAACACTGTATCCATCTTATTGTTAGACTCTTTTTATTTTCTAAACAAAAAACAAAAAAGAAAATTGCTCCCCTCATCACATAAAGTAATAAGTAGGGAGCAATTTTCTTTTATATTTACACTTTAAAAGTATTATCGTCCTTTTTTAAAGAGCCCAAAAATGATTCTACATGGACGATAATGAAAAGTCAAGAACTACAGTTCTTCCTCTTCTTCTTCTTCAGTTTCATCATACTCAAGTTCTTCTTC
>NZ_JAKUFR010000093.1:0-16946 GCF_022663555.1 Bacillus cereus group sp. BfR-BA-01381 | reverse complement strand
AAAACGCTTAATGAACTTCTGGTTAAGCCAAGATAAAGATGAACTTGAGAAAGTATTTGGATAAAGAAAAACTGCCTGTAAAAGGGCAGTTTTTTTGTGTCATGATAATAAATAAAATTATATCGACGATTTTTTTAATATATCGAACACAACTTGAAATATATCAACGATTTTTTTTATATATCGACGTTTCGACATGGAATATCGACTTACCGACAAAAACTGACAAAAAAATCATCCCTATTTTATTACTTGCTTGTAAATGCGAAATTGCTCAAGATTTCATTCTATACGTAGCGAAGGTAGTTTGATATGAGAACGAAGAGCGTAAGAATAGACACGAAAAAAAAAGGAATGCTCATGGGTTTTCGTCCGGATATAAATTCGTTAATTCCGACAAGAATAAAGAAACAACTGAGAATAAATTGTACGTATGGGAGAAGTGAGAAATGATCGGTAATCTGGATATAAGTGCAAAGAGAGAGTATGAGAAGCGTGAGAAGCCCTAAAACAATCCGTAAACCAATTAGCATGTAATGTCCCCTTAAATAGATTATTTACCGAAATATTTCTGAGAAGCTAAGAAATAAAGCACCAGATCCAGCGAGAAAAGCAAATATACCACTAGATTTTCTATCTTGTTTTATTTCTCCTAGTCCTATAGTGAAAGCCATCAATCCCAAGAAAATGAACATGTAAGGCATTATTTCTCTATTACCAGTAAAATATCCATAGATTACTATACATAATGCAATGAGTGCAAAAGTAATCCGTAATCCTTTTAACATGTACATTCCCCCTACTATTTTATATGGCTAATGATGAGAACGATCCAGGTGAAAACTCCAGCACCAATACAAATAAATCCTGTTCCGGAATCCTTTTTCTTTATTTGTTCAATAGCAATGAGAAGCATTAAAGCTCCTAATAGAAATTGTGAAAGGGGGAGAAAGGTATTTTGCCCCGTATAGAGTCCGATTGCTGACATAATAATTACAGTGAGCGCGATTCCAATGCGAAGTATACGAAACATATTATGAATTCTCCTTATTATTTTTTGTATAAGGATTATCTTCTAGTTTATCGACGGAATGTTTATAAGCGTAGCCTTTATTAATCGTCATGACGGAGAGTACTAATATGACTAGGACGATTATAATACCGATAATTAATATTTTAAACATGGAATCCCTCCTTTTCTTTATTTTACATAATTTTGTAATTGATGAAAACAATAGAAATAAAAAGGATGAAAGAAGGGTGTTACATGGAGCAGAAAAAAACATATTATATATCAATAGCAAACGGTCAAATTTCACAAGTGAAGACAGCGGATACGTATAATTTTGAGATTTCCGCGAATGATGAGGAAATTACGGAGTTAAGAGAGTACTTTGATCAAGCGTATGTCGAGGATTTAGGTTCATTTGTACGCTCCCACGTTCCATTTGTTGAGTATCATCATGATTCAAATAATGACCGATATGATGAACAACTACAAAAAGCATATAAAATGATTTACGATTTAGGAAATCATGAGACGAAAGAATTAGTCGCGCAAATGGGAATAATCAATGGATTATAATTGGATAATATTATGCAGAAAAGCGAGAATATGCTACAATTTGTGGTAGGAAAAACTTGTAACCATCAATAGGGGAGTAATGGCATGTACAAATTTAAAGATTATTACCACAACACTGTACAATTATCGTTTGAACGTTATCCATTTTCTCCTGAGCCAAAGCATGTTTGGGTTGTATGCCGGTACGGGGATCAATGGTTATTAACGCATCATTTACGTCGCGGTCTTGAATTTCCAGGTGGAAAAGTAGAACTAGGGGAAACACCGGAAGAAGCGGCAGTTCGAGAGGTTCATGAAGAAACCGGCGGCATAGTTTCTGATTTAACTTACTTAGGACAATATAAAGTATCTGGAAAAGACAAAATAATCATTAAAAACATTTATTTTGCAACAATTAGTGCGGTAGAAGAACATACGCATTACGAAGAAACGAAAGGATCTGTTTTATTAACAGACATTCCTGACAACATTAAAACGGATAGAAAATTTAGCTTTATAATGCGCGACGATGTATTGGCGCGTACGATGAAACATATAGAAGAAATCGGCTGTTTTACGAAGTAAAGTAGCCGGTTTCTTTTTTTGTGTGTAAGATTAAATGTAAATATATCTTTACATAATTTTGGTTATATTATACAATTTTGTAAAGATATATTTACATTTTAGGAGGGGGAAGATGGATAAAAGGAAAGAAACGACTGTTACTGTTTCGATGGTTAAGTTAAATATTTATTCATTACTTATAATATTTGCGTTGGCGTTTGGAATTGGTTATTTGCATATATTTCTTTCAGGCGGGGTTCAATTTGACTTTACATTGCCCGCTATGTTCCTTTTGATTATTGGAATGATTGTTTTCGTTTGTATTCATGAGGCAATACATTTAATTGGATTTCGTTATATCGGAGGTGTTCCGTGGAGTGAACTAACATGGGGCGTCAATTGGAAATTAGGTGTAGCATACGCTCATTCTAAAAAAGAAATTACAGTAAAGCAAATGAAGAAAGTGTTAATGTTACCGTTTCTACCGACTGGAATTTTGCCAATTGTATTGGGATTAGTTATGAATCTGGAGCCACTCTCATTTTTAGGAATTTTACTAACAGCGAGTTGTATCGGTGACATTGCCTTATATCAAAAAGTTTCAAAGTTTCCAGATGATGCGCAAGTTAAGGATCATCCGAGTAAACCGCAGTTTACAGTATATGAGTCATAAAGGAAGAGGAGGCGTCCGGGAAACGAAGCCTCCTTTTACTATTGTCTTGTTTTTGCCTCTATCTCTAAAAACGAAAGTACCTCCAACAAATCATCCACCACACGCGAATGCTCAAAATCACCCCAAAATGAATCTCTTTTCCAAACACCAAGAATCCCTACTTGTTCAGAACCCAGTATATCATTTTCAGGATGATCCCCAACGTAAAGACATTCTTCTGCCTTCACATCTAGCTTTTTTAAAGCTCGTTCGAAAATTTCAGGATGTGGTTTTTTTATTCCTTCCGCTTCTGAAACGAGAATTGTATTTGTATACGTATGTATGTTTAGTGCGCGAAGATTGTTCATTTGAAAGTCAGTAAAGCCATTTGTGATAATCCCAATTTTAATATTTTGTTGTGTTAAACGTTGAAGTAATTCATGCATGTTTTGGAAAGGGATACAATGATGTTGGAAGTTAGTAATGTAGTCGTGCAGCAGTTGCTCTGGTGTTAAAGTAGTAATGTTGTATTTGGAAAGGAGAGTAGCATATACTTTATCCTTCCACGTGTATCCATTATTATCTAGTTCGAGAAATCGAGAACAATACTCGGATTTTTCTATGTTCATTAAATGAGAGGTAAAACGATTATATTGATCATGAATAAATTGTTCTAAAGATTGACGACGATCTAATAGTGTTCCATCTAAGTCGAATAGGACTGCCCGAATCATAGGAAACCTCCTTACAATTTTTATAATTTATTATCGCATATTCGTTAAAAAATGATTATGATATTTTTGTAGAATGTATTAATGGAGGAATGTATGAAGAGACTGTATGGCAAGTTAGTAGGGGTTATCGTTGCAATCGGCTTACTAGCAGGGTGCGAGAGTTCTATGAAGAGTGTGAAAGAAAAAGAAGTTTGTAAAACAGAAAAAGAATGCGTGGAAATAGGAGATAAGAAACTTCAAAAGGTATATGAAAAAATAGATGGATTATCTGAGCTTGAAGCAGTAGAAGATTATGAAATAGAAGAGCATGAAAGTGCAGATATGAAAAAGGCAGAGCAGAAAAAAGAAGATGATGATGAAAATTACTTCTTTTTAGCTTCTTATTATATTGATGGTGATGAAATTGTAGATCCTTATTTTGAAAAAATAGAACGGAAACGTTTAAATAAAGTATTTGCTAATGATAAAGAAGCGAAAGAAGAGGTGCTACAACAACGTCAAGATAGAGGGTATCATGAAGATTTATGGGATATGTATCGCACGCTCATTCCAGCAAAATATCGCGGGAATATAACGGAATTTGATCTAATAACGGATGGTTATGACGGTGTTGTTGCTCACGTTATGCCTAGTATAGAGAATCCGAAAGACTGGACTCTTAGCTTAGATACGCTTGATTCTGCGGTAAATATTGATGAAGTGATGAAAACATTAATTCATGAGACGGCTCACGTGTTAACGCTCGGGCATAAGCAAATACCAGTAGATGAAAACTATGTAAAGGATTTTGAAGAGAATAAAGATATTTCGACGTACCGAAGTAAATGTGGAACTCTTTTCTTACAAGAGGGATGTGCGAAGGAAAACTCTTATATTAATCAATTTTATAATTCTTTCTGGAAGCCTATTGAGCAGGAGTGGACAGAAAAGAAAGTAGAAGAAAGTGAAGAAACGCAAATTGCATTTTTTAAAGAAAAGCATGATGAGTTTGTATCACAGTATGGAACGACAAATGTAGCGGAAGATATTGCAGATACGTTTACAGCATTTATTTTACAAGATTCCAAAAAGGTGAAAGAAGGATCGGAGTTAAAGTATAAAAAAATCGCCTTTTTCTATCAATTCCCTGAGCTTGTAAAAATGAGAGCGGAAGTGTTGGCAGGATTATATGATGTTTCGAAAACGATAGAACAACAAAGTGGTAACTAATGCGAGTTATATATGTTAGCTAAGAAAACGTAAAGAATTGTAGTTCTTTACGTTTTTTAGGTTTATAAAATTGAAAATTCTGTATTTTTAACAAAAAGAAGAAGGAACTATCACTATAAAATAGAATTAGTATAAAAATGTCACAATTTAGACACAATTATAATGCGCGTGTTATAGGGACTATAAGTTTACTCTCGAGGAGGTAATGAAACGTATGAAAACGATTCTTGCTGTCGCTGGTCTCATTTGGGTAATGTCTCACGGTTTTCCGATTTTTGAAGGGGAGCAAATTCGTAGTGCATTGGATAAAAAGTTTAATGATTATCATGTGATAGATCGAAAAGATAATGTCGTTACAGTACGTGTGAAAGATTGTTTCCATACAGTTACGGTTGCGGATGGAAATGTTAAAAATGAAACAAAGATGTGTGATAAAAAGTAAAAGAAAGAAGCTGACTATAGTCTATCGCTCTAAGTCAGCTTCTTTTTCGTTTCCCAATTAGAAGTTTTTCAAATGCCTCAACAAACACATACATAAGTGTTGCGAGGACGCACGTGAGTAGTACGCTCAGTAAGACAAGTGTGAAATTAAATACTTGGAATCCGTAGCTAATTAAGTAGCCAAGGCCTTGTTTAGAGACGAGAAGTTCGCCGAATATAACACCGACCCATGATAATCCAACGTTCACTTTTAACGTTGAAATAATGGCTGGGAAAGATGCAGGGAGAACGACTTGTTTATAACATTGCCATTTATTTGCGCCAAATGTGTCCATCACTTTTATATAGTTAGAATCGACTTCTTGAAATGCGCTGTAAATAACGAGAATGGTAATGATGATGGAAATGATTACTCCCATTGCAATTGACGAAGAAATATTTGGACCGAAGATTACAATGATAATCGGACCAAGTGCTACTTTTGGCATGGCGTTTAGGACGACGAGATATGGATCGAGTACGCGGGCGAGAAGTGGTAGCCACCAAAGGAAAGTAGCGATAATAGCTCCGAGCACTGTTCCAAGAATGAAGCCTAATCCCGTTTCAAGTAATGTCGTCCATATGTGAACCCAAAGCGAACCGTCCATCCATTTACTAAGGAAGAGCTCCCAAATGCTTGAAGGAGAGCTAAAGAGTAAAGGATCAATCCATTCTTTTTTGCTAGCTATCTCCCATAGTGCAAAGAAAAGAATGAGTAGTAAAAGCTGCAAAGAGCGTGCTAACCATGCGCGCCTGCGTTCTTTTTTTCGAAACTGTTCATGTAGTTGTTTTATATTATCCAAGACGCTCCAGCTCCTTCCATATATTTTGGAAGAGGGATGGGAAGTCATGGTGGTGGCGTGATTCTAACGGTGATAGGGAACGGATGCTTTCTGGGACGATAAATGTTTTTGCAATTTTTCCAGGATTCGCTTGCAGTAAATAAATACGATCACTCATCGCAATGGCTTCTTCAATATCATGTGTCACGAGTACTGAAGTTTTCTTATATTTGTGTAGTAAGCTGAAAACGAGATCTTCTAGTTTCAATTTCGTTTGATAATCGAGCGCCGAAAAAGGTTCATCTAGCAATAAAATTTTTGGGTCGGTCGCTAACGTTCGAACGAGGGCGGCACGTTGACGCATACCACCGGATAGTTCACGAGGATATTGCTGCTCTACATCATGTAGACCGACTTGCTTTAAAAGCTGTAAAGTATGTTCTTTCGTCTGTTCATCGTAAATTTTTCGTATATGAAGTCCAAGCATAATATTTTCTTCAATTGTCTTCCAAGGAAACAAGTAGTCTTGCTGTAACATATATCCCATAGATGAAGTTTTCGTTGTAATGGGCTCACCATCTAAAAAGACGATACCTTCAATTGGATCAAGAAGCCCGGCAATAATGGACAGGAGTGTCGTTTTGCCACAACCACTTGGGCCGAGTATCGAAATGAATTCGCCTTCTTCCACTTGTAAGCTCATATCTTCGAGAATCAATTTGGCATTCTCTTTTGCGAAAAAGCAGTGAGAAACGTTACGTATTTGTAAAAAACTCATACACTTCGCCTCTATTTCTTAATAACGCTTTCGGCAATTTTCGTATTGACGAGCGCTTCATGTGGAACTTCTTTTTGTAATTCGCCAGCGTCTTTCATAATCGCTTGGAGCTGTTTCCATTCTTCAGCATCTAATAGCGGATTTGTCGCATAAGAGTGTTGCTTTTTATACCGTTCAATTACTTTTACTGTAATGTCTTTTGAAGTGTCTTTAAATAACGGAGAAACGGCATCAGCAATTTCTTCTGGGCTATGAGTATCAACCCATTGTTGTGCTTTATAGAGCGCCCGTGTGAATTTTTCAGCAGCAGCTTTATCTTTCTTTAAGAAACTTTCTTTTGCCATGAACGTTGTATACGGAACAGTACCAGATTCATTTCCAAACGAAGCGACGATATAACCTTTACCTTCTTTTTCAAATATACTTGCAGTCGGTTCAAAGAGCTGTACAAATTCTCCAGTACCAGATGCAAAGGCATTTGCAATGTTAGCGAATTCGATGTTTTGGATTAAATTTGTATCTTGGTGAGGATCAATGCCATTTTTCTTTAAAACGTATTCTCCAACCATTTGTGGCATGCCGCCTTTACGCTGTCCTAAAAACGTAACACCTTTTACGTCATTCCAATTAAAAGAGTCTAATTTTTTACGCGAAACTAAAAATGTTCCATCTGTTTGTGTAAGTTGTGCGAAGTTAATGACTGGGTCCTTTGCGCCTTGTTGATGAACGTAAATAGATGTTTCAGAACCGACGAGAGCAATATCAATCCCGCCAGATAATAGGGCGGTCATCGTTTTATCTCCACCAGCTGTTGTTTGGAGGTCAACATGTAATCCTTCATCTTTAAAAAATCCTTTTTCAATCCCGACATATAACGGGGCATAGAAGAGAGAATGGGTAACTTCGCCGACTCGAACATTTTGAGTTTGTTCTTTCGTATTTTCTTTTTTACTACTGCAAGCAGCAAATGTGAAGACAGCTAGTAACATGATACAAAAAACAGCTAATAATTTTTTCACTATATAACACCTCCTAGAAGTCATTCTACAAGCATGATATGTAGGTAAGTGCCCATATGTGAGTGTAGATAGCAGGAATTTTTTGGGGGATAAAGAAGTACAAATATAAGGGGTGATAAAATGGAGTACGAATATGATGATAGCGTACATTTACATCTTGATTATTTCGGAACAGAATGCGATATGGAATCGATTGCTTATAAGCGGAAGAATGAAGACGTGTGGGATGTATATTTTAATTTTGGAGCATACGGTCTTCAGAAAGATGGGATCGAGACGGGGAAATTTATGGACGAATATGCTGGTTATTACGTTTTTTCTGTACATGCTCGTGATCTTAGTTGGGAATTTGGAAGTGCTCAATTTGAAGAGTGGGTTTTGAAAAATCATATCGTAGAAAAATCGCTGCAAAAATAAGGAGGAATTTTGTGGTCGATTTTCTTATTTTCTTGTTTATTTTTGTAGTCGGGTTTTTTATTATGCAAGTGCTCATTTACCGATTTGCAAAGAAAAACATCCAAAAATACACAAAAATAAAATGGCTTCATTTATGGCTAGAGATGAATATGAAAAAAGGACCGAGATTAGATTTTTTTGATTTTGTAGTTATTGTACTCGTATGTATCGTATGGAAAATATGGCTGTTTCCTTTTATATAATACACATGCTAATGATTTTCTCTTTTATCCCACTTTAACGGGCAGTAAGACCCCCACCTCAAAATGCAGCGAAAACAAAGAAGTTAGATGGGGGTCGGGCTGCCCATAAAAGTCCGATTGGTGAGGGCTGGTTCTTTTGTTATAGTAATAGTTGTAAAAAACTTGCAGTTATAAGTAAAATAGTGAGTAGTATTGTGAAAGATATTTTGACAAATACAGAAACACATACATACAGAATTAAAGTGTGATTACAGAATGGACAAATTGGCTGTGTGCAAAGTGTGGGGTAATAAGAAAGAGGTCGTCCACCGTTGGACGACCTCTTTCTTATTATGCTTGGTTAGTGCGGAAGAAAGGAAGCTTCTGCACAATGTGAATTAATCCGTATGCAAGAATTAAGCACATAAGGGGATTAATGAAAAATCCATAGCGATTAATTGCTAAGAATAAGTTTGAGAAGATAATGTAAATAATAGAACTTGCTACTAGCATCATAACGCGTTTATGTTTAAATGAATTTAGCATGAAGCAGAAGCTGCTCAAGAATGTACCGATAATAAACACTCTATGACATAGTTGCATAAAGTTATGAATACGGTATTGGTCTACAGCAGGAGCTGTTTTGAATAATTCAATTGTTTTACCGACAGTGAACCAAGAGAACCAATAAGTGAAGTCCGTCTTAAAGCCGTTCTTAATTAATTCTTTTGCGTATGCCCCTTTGTCATCTAAGCCTTTGGCTCTCATTTCATTTACTATATTTTCATATCCAATTTTATTAAATGGATCAGCACCGGCAATTAGTGGATCAGCACCTTGGGTTGAGAATAAAATAAATTGGTTGAGTGCTAAATAGTTACGAACAACCCATGCACCAATAATAAAGAAAGGTCCGATAAACCATAACAATCCGATTCGAATGGAGTCTTTAAATCCATATGTAAATAACACAACAAGAACAGGAATGAGCATCATTGGAGCTGGATTTGGACGGAACATAAGTAAAATTGAAACGACAATCCCAAACCATATATGGAATTTCACTTTATTGTATTTCCATGCGAGAACAAATACATATACACATAACGCTAATAAGAATATGGATGGAACTTCTGTTAGCAATGTACGGAAGTATGTATAGTTACTTGGATAAATAGCATATAAAATACTTGCAACAATTCCATAAATGTTTTTTTCGAACAATTCTTTTCCTATTAAGAATACTAATAGCACTGTGCATAGGTTCATAATCATGTTAATAACAGTTGCTACGTAATAGTAAGGAATTGATGTAATATCAGAAATAATCATAGCGCCAGCTAATAGTAATGGCTGACCTGGTGTAATATATGCATTTTTCCCTGGAACTTCACTAGGTTCTAAATACACATAACCAAATACACCATGTTTTAATAGTTGTTCAGCTGTTAACGAATAGTTAAAGGCATCATTTGCACCATATGTTACTTTGACTAACTCTCCATCTAATCCTGGCTGTTTTACTAAACAAAAAACGTGCAACAGGAAAGAAAGCGCCAAAATTGCATATACCGCTTTAGGCAAACTCTTAAACTTAGTAAGCAAAAATGAGCAACTCCTTTTTTATTAATTCTTTCGTATTTTCATGTGAAATCTTTAATAGTATTAAGGATTTCCAAAACATAGTTATTATATCATAAAGTGGAATGCTGAAATTAAGTTTTTCAAGAATGAGTAATTTGTATGCCACAATTTAATTGGTGATTAAGGGAATATTAAGACAATACATTTATGATAGAAGCAAGTGTGCAGACGAAATATGTCATATATGTTATTTTAATAGAAGTAGTTCTTTCGATGCGGGGGAAATTAAGACATAGAAACGAGGGAATGAATTGAAGTATGGTTCTACACTTTTTGATCTTCCAAAAAGAAATATATTAATTTCTAGCATTATAAGTAGTATGGTGACTTTATTAGTAATAACTATGCTGTTTATGATTTTAAAGGTTTTTAATTTAGACATAATGAAAGCTCATTTAAATCAAAATCTTGTTTTAATTGTTATGATGATTTTCATATGGGGCATAACATTTTATATTTCACATTTTAATAAAAAAGAGATGTCTATACTTAGGGCATCCCTACGGGTACATTTTATATTATTTTTACTAGCTCATACAGTAGCGTTATTTTATATTGTCATGCAAGCTAATATGAGTTTCATAGAGGCAATGAATTGGATTTACTTGTATAATATGCAGTTTATATTAAGTTTTGTAGCAATTTATGCAATATACATTCTTGTTTATAATTTAATAGGCAAGGTTTTTCTAAGTATGATTTTAACGAGCTGTACGTTAGTCATTTTAGGTATTGTGAATTATTTAAAGCTTATTTTTAGAGGTGATCCGCTGTATCCTTCTGATTTCACACAAATTATGCATATGCAATCTGTTATACCGATGGTGATGGACTATTTTAGCTGGAGTTATATTTTTGTCATTATCTTAAGTATCGTGGCTTGTATTGTAGCAGGGATATATATGAGAAGGTATATTCAAAATGTAAAGACTCATCTAGGAATAAGAGTTTTATTAGTAGTAGGATCTATTTTTGTTCTATATGCGTACGGTAATTTTGCGAACACATTTATGAATAAAGTATTTCAAAAATCAGGTGTAGATTTTGTTTTGTGGGATCAAAATGAGAACTATGCTTCAAATGGTTTTGTACTTGGGTTTATTAGCAATTTAGATACAACAGTTATGGAAAAGCCAAAAAATTATTCTAAAGAAAATATGCTTCAAATAGCAAACGATATAAAAAAACAATATAGTGGAAATATAGGGAGTCAAAAGAAAAAAGAGCAACCGAATATTATTTTTGTGATGAGTGAATCGTTTTGGGATCCGACGAAAGTAACTAATCTTTCTTTTAGTGAAGATCCTGTACCAAATTTGCATCATTATATAGAAAACTTTCCTGGTGGACAAACTATTTCTCCTACATTTGGGGGAAATACGGCGAACGTTGAATTTGAGGCATTAACGAGTTATTCAATGAGTTTGTTAAAGCCAGGTTCTATACCATATCAGCAGGTTATTACAAATAAGAAAGAAATTCCATCAATCCCTACGGCGTTGAAAAAAGAAGGGTATTACACAAGTGCAATTCATTCATTTGGTCGCACATTCTTTAAACGTGATGATGTATATAAGGTGTTAGGATTTGATAAGTTTAATGCAGCTGATACGATGGAAAATGTAGATATTGATGGAGATTATATTAGTGATTTAGCGATGAGTAAAGAGATAATTGCTGAGTTAGAGAAGCAAAAACAACCTACATTTATTCATGCAGTTACGATGCAAAATCATTTTCCATTTACAGAGGGCCGATTTGGTGAAAACCTAATAGAAATTAGCGGGCTAGAAAATGAAGAATCAAAGGGAGAATTAGAGACGTATACAGAAGGGTTAAGACGTTCAGATGAGGCCCTTCAATATTTAATAGAAAAACTAGATAATTTAGATAGACCTACATTATTAGTATTCTTTGGAGATCATCTTCCATCATTAGGAACAAATAAATCTTTTTATAAAGAAAATGGGTATATAACGAATGAAAAAACACCGAGTGAACGTTTAGCGATGGCGCAAACGCCGCTATTAATGTACGCAAACTTTGATATGCCAAATGATAATTTAGGTGTAGTAAGTCCAATTTATTTTTCTAATCTTATTTTTGATTATGCAGGATTAAATAAATCTTTATTTTATCAATTTTTATCGGAATTTTACAAGGAAATACCGGTGCTTAGAGATGAATTAAAAGTTGATAAAAATGGAGAAGTAATCAATGATTTAACAAAGAAACAAAAAGAAATGTTAGAGCAATATAAAATGCTCCAATATGATTTACTCGTCGGAAATCAATATAGTAAAGATATCCTCTTTAAATAAAGTGAAACTTTAATCAGTGGGGGTCTTACTGCCCGTTAAAGCGGGATAAAAGAAACAAAAAGAACTTGTATAACGATACAAGTTCTTTTTTATAGTATTTAACGGGGTAACCAGACAAGCTGGGTTTAGGGAGTATTACCTGTACATTTAGTATAAATGAAAATATAATCGTTTTATCAGTTAATTTGTGAGAAATGTGTGAATTTTAACGTTTTTGAAAACTATGTTCCTATCGATACGATTTGGCATAGGTTTTTATGAATGCAAAAACTTTATAAGTTCTTCGTTTAATTCATCCGCTTGGTCGATTGGGGAGCCGTGACCACTATTTGTGAGAGGATGTAACTGAGAATTTTTAATCCGCTTTTGCGTAAGTTCAGCGCTTTTGTATGGGATAAGTTGATCGTGAATACCGTGGAATATTTTTGTTGGCACGTTAATTTTACTTAAATCTTTCGTTACATCTTCATTTGCAGCTGCTTGCAATATTTTGATGAGGGCATAGGAAGCAGACTGCATACCGAGATAAGAAAACCATTCTAACGTAGCGGATCCTAAGTTTCTATTAAAAAATGATAAAGATACATCATTTAAAAATTTAGGGAGATTGGCATACATTTGATTAATGAGAGTATCTGCTTGTTCTTTTGGGACACCATAGGGAGATTCTTGATTTTTAACGAAAGAGGGGGAAACGGCATCGACTAATACAAGTTTAGAAATACGCTGACCATTATAGCGAGACATGTACCGAATAGAAAGGGCACCGCCTACTGAGAAACCGACTAATGTAGCATTTTCGACTTGAAGTGCTTCTAAAACGATGGCGATATCGTCTGCTAAACGATCGTATGTGTAACCAGTCCATGGTTTATCAGATTGCCCATTTCCGCGTATATCCATAGCTATGCAGCGAAAACCGTGCTGTGGTAATACGTTGAGCTGATATTGGTACATTTGATGATTTAAAGGCCAACCGTGAACGAAGAACACGGTTTTACTACCGGGACCGGGATTAACATCTTGCACAAAAATATGTACATCTTTCTCGACGGTAACAAACATGAATGAGCCTCCTATTCATACGCCAGGAGCGTAGGATTCCGTTCTATTAAGACACAAAGCTTTCCTTCATTTTTTACCATTTATATAAAATCTCTCCCACATAATATACGTATTATTGTTTATAATTTTTATGATTACATATCGTCTGAAAGTATCAAAACGTTGGGATGATTTTCCTAAAATGTTCGATTTATCTTTGTTTGTATAAGAAAATCATTTATTATAATAAATGGTATTCTTCGAGATATTATGTTGAAGGGGTGTTGAAGTGAAAGAAAGTTTTCTATCATATAAAGAAGAAGAAAGGAATGCCAAAATCTTTTTGTGGGTGCTATACGTTATTGTTGTTTCATACCAAATTTTCTATGCAATCGTATTAGAAGATAAATCACTAACAGACAAGGGACATAGCATACTATGGCAAGTTATTTGCGGAACTGCAATACTCGGTGTGAATGTATATTTAATAAAAAAAGAGAAAGTGAATTTTGTGAAATATGCATGTGTATTTGCATACATAGGAATAGAAATTGCTAACATACTTTCGTATATGCTTTATAATGAGGCGGCATTTGATGGGGGAAATATAATAGAAATTATTTTCATCTTCTTTGTACCTATATTTTTAAATAAAAAATATTTTGTGTTTGTACTTTCAACTATTGTAGGGAAATATGTAATTTACTTATTTGTATTAAAGGAAGTAAAAGGATTTATGTACCTCATTATGTATACACTCATATTAATAGCGGCATACATCATTTTAAATCGATTTATACAATACCTTTCAGCGGTAAAGGAAAGTATTAAGATTGCTAGTGAATCACAAAAATTAGCAGTAATCGGAAAGATGGCAGCGACAGTGGGACATGAAATTAAAAATCCACTTGCTTCATTAAAAGGGTTTACGCAATTACAACGAGAGAAGCATGAAGAGGACCCTATTTATAAACAGATGATTTTTGAAATAGAAAATATGAATAATATGATAAGTGAATTGATGGAAGTTGCTACATGTAAGCCCTCTATTTATAAAAAACATAATATAGGTGAAATTGCATTACAAGCAGTAGCAATTCTTCGAGAAAAAATGAATGAATCTAGTGTTCAGCTTATTTCTAATATCGAAGAAAAGATAATAGAAGTTGGATGTGATGAGCGGAAAATAAGAGGAGTCTTTCTATATGTCATAAAAAATGCTCTGGAGGCAATGGAGCAAGGTGGCACATTAGAGTTGCGATTAGAAAATAAAGGACAAGATTATGTAATATTAAGTGTAATCGATAATGGTTACGGTATTAAGAAAGAAAATTTGGCTCGTGTTACAGAAGCTTTTTATACAACAAAACAAGATAAAATTGGTTTGGGACTTACGGTAGCAGATCGAATTGTCAACGAACACCTTGGTACGTTACATATTTCAAGTGAAAGAGATAAGGGAACGAGAATAGATATTATTCTTCCAAAAAAGTGTGGAAATAATGAAGTACAAGTGGGAGAAAAGCTAGGGGTTACCATATGAATAAAGACGATATATTTAAAAATGAAGAAATGAAGGCGCTGAAAATATATTTAAGTTTATTTTTCATTATATTTTTTGTATACGATCTTGCCTACGAATTTATTGTACCTTTAATAGGAGGAGAGCAAGAAGGAGTAGGACAATTTGAAGATGGTTTAGGGTTATGGCTTTATTTTCTGATGGTGGTTTTATTTTGCATCGGAATATACTTTATGAAATGGGAAAATCCATTTGCAGTAAAGTATATTATTCTAATTGGATATAATCTATTAGATTTTATCCATAATATTATGATTTACTACGGTAGTGATGCTGAGTTTGATGGTGGGAATATAGTAGAAGGATTTTTTATTTTATTTGCCCCACTCTTTGTGAATAAAAGATATTTTTGGTTAGTTCCGAGCATACTTGTTGGAAAATATGCTCTTATAGGAATCATGATTCACTCATCACTCGTTTTAATCCCGATGGCATTATATAGCGTATTTACTATCATATGTTGGATTATGTTTTTAAGGTTCCAATCTTACGTTCGTACGCTTGAGATGATGAATAAAGAAATACAACAAACAGAAAAATTAGCAACTGTTGGGAAAATGGCTACAGTTATTGGTTCCAAAATTAAAAGACCTTTAACCAATTTAGATAAATTTGTGAATAAGCAAGCGATTAAATATCCAGAGGATAAAATATATAGTGATATTATGAAACAAGAAGTAGAACGAATTCATACAATCGCTACAGAACTTAGTGGATTTGAGAAATCTAAATCAATAGAATCAGAAGTTCATAATATAGAAGAAATTATCGCTTATGTTATTCGAGTTATGGGGAAGCCTGCTTTAAATCAAGGTGTGCACATACAAGGTATTTATAGTAAAGACATACCATCGATTACATGCGATGAAAAACGATTAAAACAAGTATTTTTTAATTTAATTAAAAATGCGATTGAAGCAATGTCAGTTGGCGGAACGATTACGATTAAAGTGACTGTAGAAGATGCAATCATTGTTCAAGTTAAGGATGAAGGCTGCGGCATTCCAAAAGACAAAATCCCGAAGCTAAATGAAGCCTTTTATACAACGAAAGAAACGGGAACAGGTTTAGGCTTAGTAGTTACAGAAAAAATTATTAAAGATCACAACGGTAAAATGAGTTTTGAAAGTGAAGTTGGGGTGGGAACGACGGTGAAGGTTGTATTGCCGATATCATGAAAAGTTATTTTAAAAAGGGAGATCACTTATTTGAGAGTGAACTCCCTTTTTTTTTGAATGAAAATTCAAAATTGTTAACACTATTAGTGCAGTATATGGAAAATAAAATCCGAAATATGGTTATTTTGCAGTGAAAGTATATAATGAACTTGTCTGTTATTTGTTAACCCGAATCTCGGGTCTTTTTTGTGGAATAAATGGTTTTAAGTGTGAGTTTATAGATCAGTGATTAGGAAAATAGAATATACAGCACTGGCAGTAATTCCAGGGTTAATATAAAGGGATATAGCATCCCCTCTTGAAACGGGATTTCCAGTTGTAATGCTAGTCCAAGTTACAGTAGCGGGACCTACTGCGGGAGTAGGATTAAATACTTGAATTTGTCCCGATCCAGTATCCGTCGGTTTAATGGAAAATACTATAGTTCCGGTAATTTTGTCTGTGGTAGTTAAAGTAATAGTAGTTAGAATGTAACTGGAAGTAGGAGCGGTGAGGTTTGTAGGGACATTCCTGCAAATATCAATCGTATAAACAGCAGCAGGTAAGTTATTTACATTTATAGACGCAGCAAAGCCAACTATGCTACCGGTCCCAGCAGTGACATACGGAATAACATTGGAGTCAATTCCAGGAGATCCCGCTATACGTTGAAAACCAGCATTTGTTCCTTGAAACACAATACTTTTTGCTGAAGCACTACCAGCGGATCCAGTGGGTCCAGTACTTCCAGTGATGCCGGTGGGTCCGGTGCTTCCAG